>CABSMN010000037.1 GCA_902478765.1 uncultured Collinsella sp. | reverse complement strand
GGGGTGGGGAAAGGTGTTGAAAAATGGGGCGGTTCCCCATATTATTAATGACGTCGACAGGCGGGGTGGTTCCCCGCGTACGTGCCATCTGAGTAACCGAGGGGAGGGCGCACATGGGAATGACTGGTGCATACGAGCGCAATCTCGATGCAAAAGGTCGTCTGTCCCTGCCTGCACCCCTTCGCGAGGAGCTTGGAGAGCACGTTCGCGTGTTCAAAGCCCTGGATGTCGATGCTCTGTACGTGTTCTCTGCCGAGGCCTTCGATAAGTGGGTCGAAGGACTCTTCGCGGGTCGTGAGGGCCACGAGGGTTTTAACCCGCGTGACATCAACGACCAGAAGCTCATGAGGGCGATCAACAAGCGCACCACGTCGATGGACGTGGACAGCGCCGGTCGTATCGGCCTTTCCGAGTCTCTCCGCAAGCAGGCGAACCTCGACCGCGAGGTCACGGTTGTGGGCAACTACGACCACCTTGAGGTTTGGGATCGCGCCGCGGCCGATGAGGACGATGACGATGAGGCCCTGCTGGACCTCTTCTTCTCGTAAGGGCAAGGCACGGGTAACGGATGGAGCGTGGGATCTTGACACAAGAATATCGGCATGAACCTGTCATGCTCGGCGAAGTGCTTGAGTCGCTGCGGCTAAAGAGCGGCTCCGTTGTCTGCGATTGCACCCTTGGCGGTGCCGGCCATTCGGTAAAGATGGCTGCGCAGGTGGGGGAGACGGGTCTTTTGCTCGGCGTCGATCAGGACGACATGGCCCTCGAGGCCGCTGGCGCCCGTCTGGACCGCGAGGTTCCCGGCGTTCCGCACCAGCTGCTGAAGGGCAACTTCGGCGACTTGGACGAGCTGCTTTGCTCGGCCGAGGTGCCCGGGGTCGATGGCTTCCTGTTCGATTTGGGCGTTTCGTCGCCGCAACTCGATATCCCTGGCAGGGGCTTTTCGTATAACGAGGACGCCCCATTGGACATGCGGATGGATCCGGGTAATAACACCTTAAACGCAGCTGAGGTCATCAACACCTATAACGAACACGACCTCGCCCGGATTCTACGCGTCTACGGCGAAGAGAAGTTCGCCTCGCAGATCGCGCGCGAGATCGTGCGCCGCCGCGAGCAAGAACCGATCGAAACCACCGGCCAATTTGTCGAGATCATCAAGGCGGATATCCCGGCTGCCGCTCGTCGGCATGGCGGACACCCGGCCAAGAAAAGTTTCCAGGCCATTCGCATCGAGGTCAATCACGAGCTCGATGTGCTCGAACGAGGGCTTGATGCCGCCACCAGGTGGCTCAATCCGGGCGGACGTATCTGCGTCATCTCGTATCACTCGCTCGAGGACCGTATCGTAAAGAATCACTTTAAGGAGATGAGCCAGGGGTGCACGTGTCCGCCGGAGATTCCGGTGTGCGTGTGCGGCAACGTGCCGATACTCAAGGTCATCACCCGCAAACCCTTGGTTGCCCAGCCTGATGAGGTTGAGCGCAACCCTCGGGCGAGATCAGCCAAAATCCGCGTGGCGCAGCGTCTGTAGGCACGACCGCGCGATATTGGACCTCCCGCTCGCACCATAAACGAAGCTTAAACACACTACCAACGTACTCGGGATGGGAGGCGGCATATCATGGGCTACAACACTTCAAGCGCAGCACTCGCCTATGATATGAACGCCATGCCCGCCTATCGTGAGACGCCGCAGGCCCCCGTTGCTCCCCGTGAGCAGCGCACGCCGCGCTTTGATGTCTACACGGGCGCGGGCCGTCAGGCAAACCAGGCGGTAAGCCCGGTTTTCATGAGCGTTCTTAAAACGTTTTGCATCATTGCGGCCATCTTCATGACGATCGGCGTCGCCCGCGTGGCGCTCGCCGGCGTTACGGCCCAGGTGCTCAACAGCAACGCCGAGCTTACCAACACGCTCGAAAAGGCGACCGATGAGAGCTCCGACCTGGAGGTCATGCATTCGGTCTATGGCGCCGACACGCGTATTCGCGACCTTGCGGGCGCTTATGGCATGGTGGAGCCCAGCGAGAGCGTTACACTTGACTTTTCGCAGGATGCAGCCGCGGGCGCCAACGCGACCGCGACCGCTCAGTAACAAGACGGTAGCTGAGTATGACAAATGACTATCGCCGCGGTTCCGACGGGGGTCGCGGTTCTGGACGTCCCTCGTCGCGGGGACGTTCTGGTTATCAAGGAACGGGTCGGCCATCTTACAACGCGAGGCCGTCCTATGGCAACGACCCCGCGTCGCGTCTCCGTAGCTCGAGTGGTCCTCAAATGCATAACACCAGACCGCACAAGAGCTCGTCGACCGAATGGCTCACGGGCACGCCGCTGCCCCGTCGCAAAGCCGTCATGGGCTTCATCGGGTTTGGCTTGGGCTTGGGCGTCCTTCGCCTTGCCGACTATCAAATCGTGGAAGCCGATAAGTTACGCGACCGTGCCGATGCACGTCGCTTGCTTGCGCAGGCGCTGTATGCCAAGCGCGGTACCATCTACGACCGTAACGGCAACGTGCTGACGTCGTCGGTCGAATGCCGCAACATCGCCGTGAATCCTCAGCTTATCGAGGACGTTGACAAGACGGTCTCGGCACTGGTCAAAGCTACGGGCATCGATAAGAAAACCTGTCGTGATCTCGTTATGTCCGATGGCACCTGGGTGTATATCAAACGCCAGGTGGACGAGGACGATGCTGCGGCGCTGGAGAAGAAGAACCTGCCAGGCGTGCTCTTTGAGCAGGCCATGAAGCGCGTATATCCATACGGCAATCTGGCATCGCAGGTGCTGGGTGTAGTGAATGTAGACAACGACGGCTTGACGGGTCTCGAAAAGCAATACAACAAGCTTCTGACCGGCACGAACGGTTCTCTCGTACGCGAGCGCGCGAGGGACGGCAGCTATATCGCGGGCGGTGCCTATAAAAAGGTGGCTGCGGTCGACGGCGTTGATATCGTGACGACGCTCGACGTCAATATCCAGCGTGCGGCCGAGGATGCCCTGGCAGAGGCTGTCGAGAAGACAAAGGCCAAGAACGGCTCGGCGCTGGTCACCGATCCTACGACAGGCGAGATCTTGGCAGCCTGCTCGTATCCGACCTACGACCAGACCAATTTGGAAAACGCCAAGACCGAGGATATGAACCTGCGCCTGGTCACCGACGCCTACGAGCCCGGCTCGGTCTTTAAGACGCTCGTGGCGGGCGCCGGCTTCGACTTGGGCGTCGTGCGGTCGAGTACGTCGTTTGAGGTGCCGGCGAGCATCAAGGTGGGCGACAATACCGTCACCGATGCCGACAAGCGCGACTACGCCATGACCATGGATGTGCGCGAGATGATGCGCCGTTCGTCCAACGTGGGATTTGTCCTGGTGGGGCGCAAGATCGGTGCCGACGACTTTGCCGCCTATGTGGACAAGTGGGGCATCGGTCACAGCTCGGGTGTCGATTTTCCGGGCGAGAGTCTGGGCATCGTCAAGGAGCGTGACCAGTATGACGGCGCCACGCTGGGCTCGATGAGCTTTGGACAGGCGCTGTCTGTCTCGCCGATTGAGATCGCACGTGCCGTGGGCGGCATCGCGAACGGCGGCGTGATGATGACCCCGCACTTCTATAAGTCCAGCAAAGGCGACGAGAAGGACTGGGGCGAAGGCGAGCGCGCGATTTCGGAGGACGCCGCATCCCAGGTGACATCGTGCATGCAGACGGTCGTGTCGGAGGGAACGGGCGTTGGCGGCGCGGTTGACGGCTATGACGTGGCGGGTAAGACCGGTACGGCCGAACGTGCCGACGAGAACGGCGGCTACCTCAAGGAGAACTACATGTCGTCCTTTATGGGCTTTGCACCGGCACAATCGCCCAAGGTGCTGTGCTATATCACGCTCGACGGAACGCCGAGCGGCTCAGATGCCGCTGCGGTGCCGTTCCAGTCCATTATGGCCAACGCGCTCGACGTGCTGGGTATCCCGCACACGAAGTAGGGGGTTACAATCTTTGGGGCGTGGTTTGTTGTCCCATATGAGGGGTGTTCACATGCCCTGCACCACGCATGCGCGGCGCTGGGATACAATACGCCGATAGCATTATTTAGGTTTACAGGGGAGCTGCAATGATAGAGATCGCCGTCAACAACCTCGCGGCCGCAACAGGGGCCCGAACCGTGACGGGAGAAGTCGATCGGGTATGCCGCGGGTGCGTTATCGACTCGCGCCAGGTCGAGGAAGGGACGATTTTCGTCGCCTTTCCCGGTGAAAACGTCGACGGCAATGATTTTGCTTCCCGTGCCGTCCAGTCGGGTGCCGGCGCCGTCGTGATGACGCGTGAGCCCGAGGCCGAGCTGGTCTCGCTGGCGCAGGACAAGGGCTGTGCCATCTTGCTGACCGATGATCCCGAGGAGTTTCTGCTGCGTTTGGCGCACGTGTATCGCCTGGAGCTTGGCTGCCTGGTCGTTGGCATTACCGGTTCCATCGGCAAGACGACGACCAAGGACGTTCTCGCCGCTGTGCTCGCCAAGCGCTATCGTGTCTGGGCCACCAAGGGCAATTTCAATAACCTGATCGGCATGCCGCTCACGGTGCTTTCCGCTCCGGCCGATACCGAGGTCCTGGTGCTCGAGATGGGCATGAACCATTTCCACGAGATCGAGCGCCTGTCCCAGTCCGCCAATCCCAACCTTGCCATCGTGAGCAAGATCGGCACCTCTCATATCGGCATTTTGGGCAGCCGCGAGAACATCGCCCGCGCTAAGGCCGAGATTGTCCAGGGCATGTGCGCCGCCGGCGACTATTTGCCGCTGCTGGTTTTGGGCGGCGAGGACGATTTTACGCCGTTCATTCGCGATACGTTCGCCCAGCCTGCTGGTATCGACGTGATGCTGGCCGGTGTCTCTGACGATGATGAGGTCCGCGCCCGCGACGTTCGCGTTGATGACGAGGGCCGTCCGGTCTTTACGCTCGATTTTGGTCAGGGCGAGACAATCGATACCATGCTTGCCATCCCCGGCGTGCAGTCCGTTCCTAATGCCGTTAAGGCCGCCGCGGTTGCCTATCGCCTGGGCGTGACGCCCGAGCAGATCGATGCTGCCTTTAGGGGTCTTACGATCACCGGGCACCGCCAGGAGATCAAGCGCGCCAAGAGCGGTGCACGCATCATCGACGATTCCTATAACGCCAGCGCCGAATCGATGGCAGCCGGCCTCGATCTGCTGTGCTCGCTTTCATGCACGGGGTCTCGCATGGCGATCCTGGGCGAGATGGGCGAGATGGGCGATGAGGCTCCTCGCATGCATGAGCTCGTGGGCGCTTATGCCGCCGCCAAGAAGCTCGACATGCTGGCGTGCGTGGGTGGTGAGCTGGCCCAGCTTATGGCCGATGCCGCACGCATGATGGGCATGGACGAGGACCGCATCCAGGTGTTCTCCGATTATCAGCAGGTGCTCGACCGCATGGGCGGCGCGCTTGAAAAACATGATGTTGTACTGGTCAAGGGTTCCCGCTTTGTTGAGCTCGACCGCTTTGTGGAAGGTGTGTGCTAGCCCATGTTCGGCAATCCCTCGTATCCAACGTATCAGGCTTTTTTGGGGCTTGGTATCGCCGCAGCCATTGCGCTGCTGCTCATGCCGTGGTGGATCAAGCTGCTCAAGGTCGAGGGTATCGGCCAGCAGGTTCGTGCCGACGGCCCCAAGCGTCATTTGGTTAAGCAGGGAACGCCCACCATGGGTGGCGTTGTCATCCTCGTCGCGATCTCGCTGACCTGCCTGCTGATGGGCAAGCTCACCACCGAGCTCGTACTCGTGCTGCTCGCCACGCTGGCGACCGGCGTGCTGGGCCTGATCGACGACCTGACCTCCGTTACGCATGGGCGCTCGCTCGGTCTGACGCCTCATGCCAAGATGATCGGCCTAACCATTATCTGTGTCACCTTTACGGTACTTGCCGTCAACTGGTGCGGCGTCGCCCCCGAGATTCGTTTTCCCGGTGGGTTGACGATCGACCTTGGCGTGCTTTCGACCACCATCTGCGGCTATTCGTTCCCGTGGCTCTATATTGTCTTTTGCTGGCTGATGATTGCCGGTCTTTCTAATGCCGTGAACCTGACCGATGGCCTTGACGGTCTTGCTGGCGGCACCTCCATGATCGCCATGCTCGCCATGGCTGCCATGGCGTTTTTGCACGGAGACGTGAACCTGTCCATCTTCTGTACCGCGTGTGCCGGTGCCTGCTTGGGCTTTCTGTGGTTCAACTGCTATCCGGCGAGCATCTTTATGGGCGATACCGGCTCGCTTGCTCTGGGCGCCGCGTTTGCCTGCACGTCCATCATGACCAACACCGAGGTCGTCTCCCTCATCATCGGCGGCCTGTTTATCGTTGAGACCCTGTCGGTCATGATTCAGGTTGTCTACTTCCACTTTACGCACAAGCGCGTCTTCCTTATGGCGCCCATCCATCATCATTTCGAAAAGAAGGGTTGGGCCGAGACCAAGGTCGTCATCCGTTTTTGGATTATCGCTGCGGCATTTGGTGCCGTTGGCCTTGCTCTGTTCTTCCAGTTGGGATAGTGGTCTTTCATGCCTCTTGCTGATGTCTTTAGCCTGCTCGTTTTGGGTCAGGGCAAATCCGGTCTCGATGTCGCCCGCTGGGCGCTGGCACATCCAGAGCGCGTAAGCGCCGTTACCGTGTATGGCGGCGGCACCTCTGAGCCCAATGACGCCACGCGTGCGCTCGAGGCTGCTGGTGCGTCGTTTGTCTATGGGACGGAACAGGTCGAGGGCGCCTATGACGTATGCGTGACGTGCCCGGGCATCTCGGAGTTCTCGGGCTTCTTTAAGGCCGGGCGCGAGCATGCCGCCCAGATTATGGGTGAGCCCGAGTTTGCCTATCGCCTGTCGCCCGATAACTGGATTGCCATCACGGGCACCAACGGCAAGACGACCACCACGTCGCTGACCGATTATCTGCTCAAGGCTTCCGGTGAGGCCAGTGTAGCTGTCGGCAACATCGGTGAGCCGCCTATCAACGAGATTGACGGCCGAGCCCACAACGAGTGGTTTGTGGCTGAGCTCTCGAGCTATCAGATTGCTACGACCACCGAGCTCCACCCTCGCGTGGCGGTGCTGCTCAACATCACTCCCGACCACTTGGGCTGGCATAAGAGCCATAAGAACTATGCGCTTGCCAAGATCAAACTGTTTGACAATATGGTCGATGACGATCTGGTGGTCGTCGACGTCGAAGACGCCGGCATTCACGAGTTCGATGAGTACATCTATACGCCGGGTCGCCGCATCTGCAAGGTCGCTTTTGACGAGCCCGAGGGTGCAGACGCCGCCTTTGTGCGCGACGGCAAAATGGTCGTGCGCCTGAAGGGCGTCGAGACTCAGCTTGTCGCCACGTCCGAGCTCAAGATCTCGGGCCATCACAATGTCATCAATGCCTTATGTGCCGCCACGGCTGCTCTGGCCGTCGGTGCCGATGTCGATGGTGTCCGCCGCGGTCTGGCCTCGTTCCAGCCGCTCGAGCATCGCGTGGAGCCGTGCGGCGAGATTGACGGTGTGCGCTACGTCAACGATTCCAAGGCGACCAACACCGATGCGGTCGAGAAGGCGCTGACGGCATTTCCCGATGACGACGTGATCTTGCTGCTCGGCGGCCACGATAAGGGCACGCCGCTCACGGACTTCGCGCGCGTTGTTATGGATAACGTACGCTCGGTCGTCTGCTTTGGCGATGCGCGCGAGCGTTTCACCGCCGCTATGGACGAGGCCGATGTCGATGGCGATGTGGATATTGCCCAGGCGGATGACCTGCGCGATGCCGTGGACGTCGCCCGTTCGCTGTCGAGCCGTGGCGACGTGATCTTACTTTCTCCTGCCTGCTCTTCGTTCGATGAGTTCTCGGGCTATGAGGAGCGCGGCCGCGTGTTTAAGGACTATGTGGCGCAGCTTGCCGCTGCGGCGAAATCGCAAATGGAATAGGGGTTGCCGGTGAGAGAGGAGAGCCCCCGACAAGGTATGAGGAGGCCCGACTCGGACCGTGCTTCCTCGCGGCGCAGCACACCGCGTTCCGGTCGCGGCGGGCAGACGTTTAGCGAACGCTATATTGCCGGCGTTCCCGCCCGTATCATGCGCCCCCGTCTGATATTCATGGCCTGCCTGTTTATCTTGGTGTGTTTTGGTCTGCTGATGGTGTACTCGGCGTCTTCGGTCGAGGCACTGCACGAGAATGGCTCAGCGACGTTTTTTCTGGGTCGACAGGCTGCGTTTGCCGTGGTCGGTGTTCTGGCGCTGATTGCCATCGTGCGCGTTTTGCCGGACAGCTGGTTTGGGGAGGATGTGCTCAGGATCTTCCTCATAGGCATGATAGGGCTACTGTTTCTGGTGCTGTCTCTTATACACATCTGACGCTG
>CABSMN010000036.1 GCA_902478765.1 uncultured Collinsella sp. | reverse complement strand
TATAAGAGACAGCACCGGCAACGCGCGCACCTTTGGCTTTGGCGATTCCGGCAACGATCTGGGTATGCTCGCCGCCGTCGAGACGGCTGTAGCCATGGGCAACGCCATGCCCGAGGTCAAGGCAGTCGCCGACTACGTGACCGACGATGTCGCACACGATGGCACCGTCACAGCGATGCGCCATTTTGGGTTGATTTAATAAATGGCCGGGTCGCCCGCAGTGGGGGCGACCCGGCCATTTGAGCTATTTTGCAATATAGAGCTTGGGATGACTGCGACTGCTCTCGATCGCCGCCGTCATGATGCCCTCGTCGTCTCCATCAACGATGATGCCGTCGAGGTCATCGATCTGCGCGGACTGATAAAAACTGGTCTTATTGAACTTTCCCTGGTCAACCATCATGTAGCCCTGGTTTGAGTTGGTAAGGTACATATGCTTGATCATGGCCGAGAAGTCGTGCTCGACGGTAAAACCGTGGTCGGGGTGGAATCCGTCGGCACTGACAAACGCTTTGTCGGCATGTAGTTTGCTCATGCAGTCGAGCGTTAGTGCGCCCGCGAGATAGAGGTGGCCCTTGCGCACGGAGCCGCCCAGCAGCACTACCGAAGCATTGGGGAGATTGAAGCTGGCGTAGTTCGCGATTGCAAGATCGCCGGTGATAATGGTGATCTCACGCTTGTCCATGAGGGCCTTAGCGAAGTAAAAGCCTGTGGTGCCGATATCAATTACCAGAACATCGCCATCATCAACAAGAGTTGCTGCGGTTGCGGCGATGGCTTCCTTGGCCTCGACTTGGACATTGATGCGCTCCTCGGGATACGAGATTGCGTTGGAGCGAGAAAGCGATACCGCTCCGCCGCGTACGCGGCGCAGCTTGCCTTCGGATTCCAGCGAGATGAGGTCGTGTCGTGCGGTGACTTCCGAAACCGAAAAACGGCGAACGATGTCGGATACCGAGATATTTGGCTTTTCGGCCAGCCAATTCATGATAAATCGCTGACGCTCGGCCGGTGAAAGGTCTGAAGTAGATGCCATATGCCGCTCCTTTTGAACAAAAGGTAAAAGATGCGCCTTTCGTAATCGAAATATAACGTATCGATATGAAAAGAACAAGGCAAATTCGAATGAATCAAAAGAACGGAATGGCATGTCACAAATGCATGCGTAGCAGATAGTTCGCACGTAAAGGGCTATAAAGAGTCTCATTCTGAAGGTGCCGCCCAAAAGAAGTACGTTCACGCCCGATATTCGACCGTTCACGGAAAGTTGACAATTGAGCTTTCGATAGCTTTTGAAATGGTTTATAAAAGAAAACCGAAAAGCTTTTGAAACAAAGAAGAAGGCTTTCGATAGCAATAGTGTTAGATGAGAAAGGACCGAACATGGCGATCAAGGTGTTTGCCGACGGCGCTAACCTCGAGGGCATGCTTGACATGCATGACAATGGCAACGTTCAGGGCTTCACGACCAATCCTTCCCTTATGAAGGCCGGCGGCGTGACCGACTACCGCGCTTTTGCCAAGACGGTTCTTGAGCACATTACTGATGTGTCGGTCTCTTTTGAGGTATTCGCCGACGACGAGGCGGGTATGGAAGCCGAGGCTCGCGAGATCGCAACCTGGGCAGACAACGTCTACGTTAAGATCCCGGCGCTCAACACCAAGGGTGAGTCCACTGCCGCGCTGGTCAAGCGCCTTTCTGCCGACGGCATCAAGGTGAATGTCACCACTATCTTCACGCCCGAGCAGGTCGACGAGTTTGTCGATGCCGTCTCTGCTGAGACCCCCTCTATTCTGTCCATCTTTGCCGGTCGCATTGCCGATACCGGCGTCGATCCGCTGCCCCTCATGGCGGAGTCCGTAAAGAAGGCTGCCGTTAAGCCTGCTGCCGAGGTTCTCTGGGCGTCTACGCGCGAGGTCCTCAATATCTTCCAGGCGGAGTCCGTTGGATGCCAGATCATTACGGTCCCCAATGCCCTTCTTGCCAAACGCAAGAATTTCGGGAAAGATTTGCTTGAGTACTCGCTTGATACGGTCAAGGGCTTTGCCCGCGACATTCAGGCGCTTGGTTTTCATATCCTGCCCGAGGAGTAGGGGACGAGCATGCTGACCGATCTTCTTAAGCCCGAGCTTGTTGCCTGCCACGTCGAGGCCTCCGACTGGGAGGAAGCGATCAAGGCATGCGGTAAGTTGCTCGTAGACGCTGGCAAATGCGACCAGAGCTATGTTGACGCCATGATTTCATCGGTTCACAAATTCGGCCCCTATATGGTCTTGGAAGAGGGCATCGCCATGCCCCACGCTCAGGCAAATGGCAATGTGAGTGAAGCGGGGATCTGTATCGTCACGCTTGACCCTGCCATTGCGTTTGGACACGAGGATTTCGATCCGGTTCACGTGCTCGTGGGTATTTGCGCACCCGACCCCAAGGCTCATCTTGGCTGCTTGGCGGAGCTTTCGCAGATGTTCGAGGACGAGGACTGCGTTGCCAAGCTCAGCGCATGCGATACGCCCGAGCAGGTTTTGGAGACCATGCGTTCATTCTTTTAGGCCTTAATGGCACGGCGATGCGTCGCCGCTTTTGGATAGACGGAAAACCGTCACGTGTAGGAGAGGAAGGTTGCCATGCATATCATCACCGTATGCGGAAACGGCATCGGGTCCAGCCTGATGCTCGCTGGCAAAGTCGAGGAGCTTTGCGAGGAGGAGGGCATCAAGGCCGACGTTGAGTCTATGGACCTGAACGGTGCTTCTTCCGCAAATCCGGATCTGTTCATCACCGTTAAGGAACTCGCCCCCGAGCTCCACGGCAACGTTGTGATCGTTCGCAGCTATGTGAACAAGAAGAAGATCCGCGAAGACGCCCTCGAGGCAATCAAGGCGGCCGCCGCTAACGCCTAAAGCGGCACAAAAAAGGGCGGTTCCCTGTGGAAGAGGGAAACGCGCCCACGTTAGAGAGAAAGGAAGCGCAGATGCAAGCCATCCTTCCCATACTTGAGTTTATCCAATCGATTCTGACCAAGCCAGCGTGGATTATGGGTCTATTTGCCTTTGTGGGCCTTGTCGCGCTTAAGCGTCCTGCCCACAAGGTGATGACGGGCACCCTGAAGCCCATTCTTGGTTACATCATGCTGTCCGCCGGCGCCGCTGTTGTTCAGGAGAACCTTGCTCCGCTGGGTACCTTCATCGAGACCGGTTTCCACATCACCGGCGTCGTGCCCAACAACGAGGTCGTTGTTTCGATGGCTCAGAGCGTCCTCGGTGTTCAGACCATGATGATCCTGATTCTCGGCTATGTCGTGAACATTATCATTGCCCGCTTTACCAAGTTTAAGTACATCTTCCTGACGGGCCATCACAGCATGTTTATGGCCTGCCTGCTGTCTGCCGTTCTGCAGGCATCTGGCTTCCAGGATGTCCAGCTTGTCATCGTGGGCGGCATGTTCCTGGGCCTCGTGAGCGCTATGCTTCCCGCCGTTGGTCAGCGTTTCACCGAGAAGGTTACCGATGGCGATGAAATCGCCATGGGCCACTTCGGTTCACTCGCCTATTACATCTCCGCTGCAGTCGGTACGCTTTTTGCTAAGGACGCCGAGGAGAACAGCACCGAGAAGATCGAGGTTCCCGAGAAGTTCGCCTTCCTGCGCGACACTACCATCTCCACGGCTCTTACCATGGCCTTCTTCTACCTGGTTACCGCTTTCGCCGCTTACATCGCAGATCCTGCGGTCGTTACCAAGACCGCTGGCGGCGACAACGTGATTGTCTATGCCCTGACCTGTGCCCTGTCCTTTGCCGTTGGTGTCACCATCGTCTATAACGGCGTTCGTATGATCCTTGCCGACCTGGTCCCGGCTTTCCAGGGCATCTCCAACAAGCTGATCCCCGGTGCCATCCCCGCCGTCGACTGCGCCGTCTTCTTCCCCTATGCTCCCACCGCCGTCATCCTCGGCTTTGTCGCATCCTTCATCGGTGGCGTGGTCGGTATGTTCATCGTGGGCGCTACCCTGGGCATCTTCATCATCCCGGGCATGGTTCCCCACTTCTTCTGCGGTGCTACCGCAGGCATCTACGGCAATGCTACCGGCGGTCGCAAGGGCGCAGCTCTTGGCGCTTTCGTCAACGGCCTGCTCATCACCTTTGCCCCGGCCCTGCTCCTGCCCGTTCTTGACGTCTTTGGCTTCAAGAACACTACGTTCGGCGACTTCGATTTCTCCGTCATTGGTATTACGCTTGGCCGCGCTGCCGAGGCCTTCGGTACCACCGGTGTCTACGCGATTCTTGCTGTCCTTCTGATCGTCGCCTTCGTCCCCAACTTCATCCACACCAAGGGTGCTGTGATCAATCACGTTGAGGAAGAGTAATCCAGGCATACGTTAAGCCCTAATCGGGCGGAGCTCCGATAACCGGCTCCTACACGGAAGCGGTGACGTCTCAAATGAGGCGTCACCGCTTTTTGTTTTGGACTGGTTGTGAAAACGCACCGGTGAAGCGCTGTCTCTGCGCCGCGAACGGAATCAACCGCGATGATCAGCAAAAACGTTTTGCCGCTGGGGTGTCGATATAAAAATGGTAAAACTGCAAAACCGTTCGCCGAGAAGATGAAAACCCGCAGCTCACGCCTTGATAAACATAGGTAAAGTGTTTAGCAGTTTATCGGCCGTATGCAAACGAAAGGACCTCACATGGCAATCAAGGTGTTCGCTGACGGTGCAAACCTCGAGGGCATGCTCGACGTGTACGAGAACGGCAACGTTCAGGGTTTCACGACCAACCCGTCCCTTATGAAGAAGGGCGGTGTGACGGATTACCGCGCGTTTGCCAAGGAGATCCTGGCCCACATCACCGATGTGTCCGTGTCGTTTGAGGTCTTTGCCGACGACGTCGAGACCATGGAGGTCGAGGCGCGCGAGATCGTCACCTGGGCCGAGAACGTCTACGTCAAGATTCCGTGCGTGACTACCAAGGGCGAGTCCACCGCCGAGCTGGTCCGCAAGCTTTCGGCCGACGGCATCAAGGTCAACGTCACTACCATCTTTACGCCTACGCAGGTCGATGAGATGGTCGAGGCCGTTGACGCCGAGACGCCGTCCATCATCTCGCTCTTTGCCGGCCGCATTGCCGATACCGGCGTCGATCCCATTCCGTTTATGACGGAGTCGGTCAAGAAGGCCGCCGCCAAGCCCAACTGCGAGGTCCTGTGGGCGTCCACGCGCGAGCTCATCAACATCTACCAAGCCGAAGCCTGCGGTTGCCAGATCATCACGGTGCCCAACAGCATCCTGGCCAAGCGCAAGAACATCGGCCGTGACCCGTACGAGGTTTCGCTCGACACCGTGCGCGGTTTTGCCAAGGATATCGCCGCTTTGGGCTTCCATATCCTGCCGTAACGCGAACGCTGGCTACATCGCGGGTTGTTCGCCCCGGCCTTTCCTTTCCCTATCGCTCACGCGCTTCGCGAGGGTCGCGCTAGGCAAAGGAAAGGCCGGGGCTGCCGACACGAACTTGCCGGTAGGTTGGTGATAGGCTTCCATATCCTGCCGTGGACAAAGGTACCCCCGCCTGCGCCGTGCAAAATTGAGAGTATTCAGCAAGGTAAAGGCTTTTACCAGCTGGGTGAAGCATGGAACAGCTCCCGTTTTGGCTCTGATGACGCTAAAACGGGGGCTATTTCTTGCTTTTTCGTCTCTGAGGGGCATCCGGAACGGTGGAATTTGCAGAATACTCGCGATTTTGCACGTCGCGAGAGGGGGGGACCCTTGCTTTGGCGGTTTACTTTCCCTGCACCATGGTGAGGGAGATCTTTTTGCGGTCGCGATCGACCTTTTCGACCCACACCTTGACCGTGTCGCCGACGCGCACCACGTCGCTGGGGTGCTTGACGAAGCGGTTGGCCAGCTTGGAGATGTGTACGAGGCCGTCCTGGTGCACGCCCACGTCGACGAAGGCGCCAAAGTCCACAACATTGCGCACCGTGCCCTTGAGTTCCATGCCGGGTTCCAGGTCGTCGATGGAAAGCGCCGAGCGGCTAAAGACCACCTCGGGTGCGTCGTCGCGCGGGTCGCGGCCGGGCTTCTTGAGCTCGTTGACAATGTCGATGAGCGTTAGGGTGCCGCAGTCCAGGTCGCTTGCCAGCGTCGAGATGCTGCCCAAGCGGCGCTCGATGTCGGGCACGCCGCCGCGGCTGAGCTCGCTGGCTTTAACGCCTGCGCGTTCCAGGACGGACGTGGCCACCTCGTAGCTTTCGGGGTGGACGCTCGTCGCGTCGAGCGGGTTCTTGCCGCCGCTAATGCGCAGGAAGCCCGCGGCGTTGAGGTATGCCTTGGGTCCCAGCTTGGGGACCTTCTTAAGCTGGCGGCGATCGGTAAAGGCGCCGTTTTCCTCGCGGTAGGCCACGATGTTCTTGGCCACGCTCGGCGTAATGCCCGACACGTAGCCCAGCAGGCTTGCGCTTGCGGTGTTTACGTCGACGCCTACGCGGTTGACGACGTCCTCCACCACGTGGCCCAGGGTGTGCGAAAGCTCGGCCTGGTCAAGGTCGTGCTGGTATTGGCCCACGCCGATGGACTGGGGCGGAATCTTAACGAGCTCTGCCAGCGGGTCCTGCAGGCGACGGCCCAAGCTCATGGCGCCACGTACGGTGACGTCCAGGTCTGGATATTCCTGGCTGGCGAGCTCGGAGGCGGAGTACACCGACGCGCCGGCCTCGTTGACGATGGTGTATCGCAGTCCAGGCGCCTGCTCGGCGATAAACTCCGAGACGACTTCCTCGGTCTCGCGGCTGGCGGTGCCGTTGCCGATGACGATGGTGTTGACGCTGTCCTTCTTGACGAGGCGGGCGAGCTCGCGCTTGGTGCCGGCGACGTCGTGGCGTGGTTTGGTGGGGTAGACCACGCCGTGGTCGAGCAGCTTGCCGGTCTCGTCCATGACGGCGACCTTGCATCCGGTGCGGTAGCCCGGGTCGAGCGCGAGCACGCGGGCACCGTGCACGGGGCGTGCCGAGAGCAGGCCCTCGAGATTCTTGGCAAAGACGTTGATGGCCTCGGTCTGGGCACGAACGGTGAGTTTGGCGCGGGCCTCGCGCTCCAGGGAGGGGGCCATAAGGCGCTTGTAGCCGTCGGCGATGGCGGCGTCGAAGACCGGGGCGAAGACGCCCTGGCGTCGGGGCCAACGGCTACCGAGGCGTGCCGTGGCGGCGGCGCCGTCGACGTTGACGCGTACGCGGAGCTTGCCCTCGCGCTCGCCGCGGTCGATGGCAAGGATGCGGTGGTTGGGGATCTTGCGCACGGGTTCGTCGTAGTTGTAGTAGGGCTCGTAGGGGGTCTTCTCGGCGGGGTCGGTGGCCTCGACGACGATGTCGGCGGTGTTTTGCGTAAAGGTGCGCAGGTCGGCGACGTTCTCCGGGTCCTCGGCTACCGTCTCGGCCACGATGTCGGCGGCGCCGGCAAGCGCCTTCTCGGGCGTGTCGAAGCCGGCCTCCTCGTTAACGTATGCCGCGGCGGTGTCGAGCGCGCTGCCCTTGGCCGAGGCCTGCATGATGATCATGTTGGCGAGCGGCTCCAGGCCGGCCTCGCGTGCCTTCTGCGCGCGGGTCATGCGCTTTTTGCGGTAGGGCTTGTAGAGGTCCTCGACACGCTGGAGCTGTGTGGCCTCGCGAATCTGTTGCTCGAGCTCGGGCGTGAGTTTGCCCTGGGCATCGATGAGCAGGATGACGTCCTCTTTACGCTGCTCAAGATTGCGCAGGTATGACAGGCGCTCGTCGAGGGCGCGCAGGGCGACGTCATCCATGCCGCCCGTGGCCTCCTTGCGGTAGCGCGAGATAAAGGGGATGGTGTTGCCCTCGTCGATGAGCTTGACAGCCGCCTCGACGTTGGCGGCCTTAAGGTTGAGCTCGCGGGTGAGCTGGGCGATAAGATCCATGAAACTCCTTGCGTTTAAGGTGCGTTTGCAGCACAGAGCTACCAAGGATACCACCTGCCACTTCGCTCAAAAAAGACTGTTTTGGCTCGGAACCACGAAAGCGGCCTATCTACTACGTTTGAACCGTGTGGGTCGACCATCCCCCGGTTTTCCGAAAATGCGCAAGCCGTTTACCTGCGGTTTTTATTTCGCGAAATTCGGTATGGATGAGGGTGATTGGTTAAACGTAGTAGATAGGCACATTTCGTGGCGAACGAATCAAGCTAAGGTGCAAAAAGCCCCCCGTCCCAGAAAAATCATTGGCAACGTAGCAAAATGCCCCGCGGGCAGGAGGCTGCTCGCGGGGCAAAGAAGAGGGGCTTATTTGTGGCGGACCGAGGGGCCCGGCATGGGGTTTCTGCCGCGGCCTGTCCTAAGGTGCTACAGCTCGACGAGCTGGCCGGTCTCGGCGGCCTCCTTGATGGCGTTGAGAAGCGTGAGCGTCTTGACGTTATCGGCGGGGGTTACGACGGGCTCAACTTCGCGGCGGACGACCTTCACAAAGTGCTTGAGCTGCATCTTGTGCGGCAGCGCCGGGTCGACGGCCGGAATCTCCATCTGCAGCGGCTTGTGCCAGTTGGAGGCGCCGTCGTAGGA
>CABSMN010000035.1 GCA_902478765.1 uncultured Collinsella sp. | reverse complement strand
ATTGCTCAGAGACAGGGGCTTATGCTTAGAACTCAAAAGACAGGATGATCCGCTTAGCCTCATCACTCATGGCGCGCTGCAGCTCAAAGGACCGCCCCTAACTGCCAACAGTATGCCCACTCATTTATGTCTGTCCCCAATGAGCGGTCCCCAATGAGTGGGGATAGAAAAAGGCCCGGGTGCCGTGGGGCATCCGGGCCTTTGCTAGCAACTTAACTGTTGTGGGCAGCTTAGAACTTGTGGCCGCACTTCTTGCAGACGCGCAGCTTGTTCTTGCCGTCCTTCTCGTGACCGACGCGGGTAACCTTACCGCACTCGGGGCAAACGAGATTGACGTTGGAGGCGTCGATGGGAGCCTCCTGCGAAACGATGCCGCCCTGCTGGTTGGCAGCGTTGGGCTTGACGGCCTTCTTGACGACCGAAACGCCCTCGACAACGACCTTGTTCTCGGCGGGGAGAGCACGCAGGACAACGCCCTGCTTGCCGCGATCCTTACCAGAGAGAACCTGGACCTTATCGCCCTTCTTGATATACATATATCTCCCCTAACTACAGGGTCTCGGGAGCGAGCGAGACGATCTTCATGTACTTCTTGTCACGAAGCTCGCGAGCGACGGGCCCGAAGATACGGGTGCCGACGGGCGAACCATCGTTGTTGATGACAACGCAGGCGTTCTCATCAAAGCGAATGTAGGAGCCATCCTTGCGGCGGATCTCCTTAACGGTGCGAACGACGACGCAACGGACAACGTCCTTCTTCTTGACGTTGGCGCCAGGGGTAGCCTCCTGGACAGCACCGATGAACACATCGCCGATGCCTGCATAACGACGCTTGGAACCGCCAAGCACCTTGATGCAGCGAATCTTGCGAGCGCCGGAGTTGTCGGCGACGTTCAGCATGGTTTGCATCTGAATCATGGTAGATGTTCCTCCGAACTAAGAACCGAAGAGAGGTGCGCAGCCTTTATACGGCCCGTGGTATGCAAGCCAGGCATACGCACATCTTCGGAAACGTACAAGTCGTAAGAGCGACTGCTTATTTAGCGCGCTCGACGACCTCGATGAGGCGCCAACGCTTCATCTTGGACATAGGACGGGTCTCCATAACGCGGACGGTATCGCCCACGCCAGCCGTGCACTCCTCGTCGTGAGCGTGCAGCTTCTTGGAGCTGGTCATCATCTTGCCGTACTTGGGGTGACGCTTGCGCTCGGTGATGGTGACAACAATGGTCTTGGCACCGGAGACGGAGGTAACGACACCCGTACGGACCTTACGCGAGTTACGCGAATCAGTCATGTTCTCTCCTTAGGTCCTACTCGGCGACAGCGGACTTCTCCGCTGCGATCTCGCGGGCGCGCTGCTCCGTGAGGACGCGAGCGATGTCCTTCTTCACGGTGTTGACGCGAGCGGTGTTGTCCAGCTGGCTGGTGGCCATCTGGAAACGAAGGTTAAAGAGCTCGGCGCGCATTTCCTTCAGCTTCTCAACGAGCTGAGCGTCCGAGAGCTCACGAATCTCTGCGGGCTTCATTAGTTCTCCTCCTTGGCGGCGGCGGCGTCCTCAGCAGCCCACTTGGCCTCGAGAGCGGCCTCCTCAGCCATCTCCTTCTCGATGCGCTGCTCAGCGTTCTTGGCAGCAACAATCTTGGTCTTGATGGGAAGCTTGTGCTGTGCAAGACGCAGAGCCTCGCGAGCGACCTCCTCGGGCACGCCCTTGACCTCGAACATGATGCGGCCGGGCTTGACGACGGCCACCCACTCCTCGGGGTTACCCTTACCAGAACCCATGCGAGTCTCGGCAGGCTTCTTGGTGATGGGCTTATCGGGGAAGATCGTGATGTAGACACGACCGCCACGCTTCATGTAGCGGGTCATGGCAATACGAGCGGCCTCGATCTGACGGTTGGTGATCCAATGGGCCTCGAGAGCCTGGATACCAAACTCGCCGAAATGCAGCTCGGTATTACCCTTGGCCTGGCCCTTCATGGAGCCACGCTGCACCTTGCGGTGAAGAATACGCTTAGGGGCAAGCACTACTGACCCCTCCTCTCGGAGTTACGACGACGAGGACGGGAAGAGCCCTCGAGTGCAGGGTTGGGAACAGGCTGGCCCGGGAGCTTCTCGCCCAGGTAGATCCAGACCTTCACGCCGCAAGCGCCCATGGTGGTGCTGGCGACAGCCGTGCCGTAGTCGATCTTGGCACGGAGGGTGTGCAGAGGCACGCGACCCTCGCGGTACCACTCACGACGGCCCATCTCGGCACCGCCGAGACGACCGGAGCACTGGATACGGATGCCCTTAGCGCCGGCCTTGCGGGCGGACTGGACAGCCTTGCGCATAGCGCGACGGAAGGCAACGCGGCCCTCGAGCTGCTCGGCGATAGACTGAGCAACGAGGTTGGCGTCGAGCTCGGGGCGCTTGATCTCGACAACGTCGACGGAGAGCTGGCCCTTGGAGACGCCAGCGACCTTCTCGAGCTCGGTGCGGAGGGTATCGATCTCGGCACCCTTCTTACCGATGACAACGCCGGGGCGAGCGGTGAGGATGATGACCTTCACCTTGTCGCCAGCGCGCTCGATCTCGACGCGGGAGACAGCTGCGCGGGAAAGACGCTTCTCGAGGTACTTGCGGATCTCGAGATCGTTACCGAGGGTCTTAGCGTAATCCTTCTCTGCGAACCAGCGGGAGCGCCAGTTCTCGGTGATGCCAAGACGGAAGCCGGTGGGGTAGACTTTCTGACCCATACAGCTTTACGCCTCCTTTCGAGGAGCAACGACGACGGTGATGTGGGAAGTACGCTTCAGAATGCGAGAAGCGGAACCCTTGGCGCGGGGACGGATGCGCTTAAGCGTCGGACCCTCGTCAACATAGGCAGCGGCGACAACCAGGTTGTCGGCACGCAGACCGTTGTTGTTCTCGGCGTTCGCAACGGCGGAACGGAGAACCTTCTCGACATCCACGGCGACGGCGCGGTCGCAGAAGTGGAGGATGTCGAAGGCCTGAGCGACAGGCTTGCGGCGGATCAGATCGACCACCAGGCGGGCCTTGCTGGGGGAAACACGCACGTACTTAGCGACGGCGCGAACCTCGGTGGCCTCAGTTTCAATAGACTTAGTTGCCATTTACGGTTAACCCCCTATTTGGCCTTGTGGCCACGGAACGTACGAGTCGGCGCGAACTCGCCGAGCTTGTGACCAACCATGGACTCGGTAACATACACGGGCACATGCTTGCGGCCGTCGTGGACGGCGATGGTGTGACCAACCATCTCGGGGAAGATGGTGGACGCGCGGGACCAGGTCTTCACGACGTCCTTCTTGCCAGCCTCGTTCATCGCGGTGATACGCGAGAGAAGGCGAGTCTCCACGAACGGGCCCTTTTTGAGACTTCTGCTCATAAGTGCTTTCTCCTAAAACTCGGTATCCGAAATTACTTCTTACGGCGACGAATGATGTGCTGGTTCGAGACCTTCTTCTTCTTGCGCGTACGAAGGCCCTTCGTCGGCTTACCCCAGGGGGTAACAGAGGGACGACCAGAGGTGTGGTTCTTGCCCTCGCCACCGCCGTGCGGGTGGTCGACAGGGTTCATGACGGTACCGCGGACGGTCGGGCGCACGTTCATGTGACGCTTACGGCCGGCCTTGCCGATGACGATGTTGGCGTGATCGGCGTTGCCGACCTCACCGACGGTGGCGCGGCAGGTAACGAGGATGCGGCGCATCTCGGAGGAAGGCATACGGACGATAGCGTACTTGCCTTCCTTACCCATCAGCTGGCAGGAGTTACCGGCGGAACGGGCGATAGCAGCGCCCTTGCCCGGCTGGAACTCGACGGCGTGGATGAGCGTACCGACGGGGATGTCGGCGAGAGGCAGAGCGTTGCCCGGCTTGATGTCGGCGTCAGAACCGGACATGATGGTCTGACCGACCTCGAGGCCCTTGGGGGCCAGGATGTAGCGCTTCTCACCGTCTGCGTAGTGCAGCAGAGCGATGCGAGCGGAACGGTTCGGATCGTACTCGATCGTGGCAACCTTGGCGGGCACGCCGTCCTTGTTGCGCTTGAAGTCGATCACGCGGTAACGACGCTTCACGCCGCCGCCCTGGTGGCGGGTGGTGATGCGGCCGTTGTTGTTACGACCGGCCTTCTTGGGCAGGGGCTCGAGAAGAGACTTCTCGGGCTTGGTGCAGGTGATCTCAGAGAAATCGGAGATCGTCTGCCAACGCCTACCAGCGGAGGTCGGCTTAAGGTGCTTTACAGCCATTACAATCCCTTTCAATAGGAATCCGTTAGCCATCGCAGACAGGGATTCGAGGTTCTGCCTCGGGTGCGATGACACCGGACGTATACACGGTTCCGGGCGTGTCCATTTTATACGCCCGAAACCTTGAGCTCCCGCCTCCCCTATTTGGGAGGCATGAGCTCACTCAACAGCAGCGAGTCTTAGGCCTGGTTGCCAAAGACCTCGATGGTGTCGCCCTCGGCCAGCGTAACGATGGCCTTCTTCCAAGAACGGGTCTTGCCGGCGACATAGCGCACGCGCTTGGTCTTGGGCTTTACCGTCAGGGTGTTCACGCGAACGACCTTGACGCCGAAGATCTCCTCGACAGCGTCCTTGATCTGATACTTGTTAGCATCCTTGGCGACCTCGAACGTGTACTTGTTCAGCTCCATGCCGGAGAAGGAACGCTCGGACACGATCGGACGGATGATGATCTCGTGGGCGGTCATTTATGCAAGCACCTCCCCGAAGTGAGCGGCGATGTCGGCGGGCATCAGCACAGCGTTGTTGTTGACGAGATCGTAGGTGTTGGCCTCGTCGGCAGTGATGATGAACGTCTTGGGAATGTTGCGGAACGACAGGTAGGCGTTGACGTCCTCATCGCGAACGATGATGGTCAGACGCTTGCCCTCAAGGCCGAGAGCCTTGAGCATGGCGACGGCAGCCTTGGTGGAAGGCTTCTCGAAGCCGTAGTCGTCGACGAGCACGAGCTCGCCATCGGCCAGCTTGGCGGACAGCGCGGAGCGCATAGCCAGCTTGACCTCCTTGTTGTTCATACGCTTAGCGTAGGAACGGGGCTTGGGGGCGAAGACAACGCCACCGTGACGCCACTGGGCAGCACGGATGGAACCCTGGCGGGCACGGCCGGTGCCCTTCTGACGCCAAGGCTTCTTGCCGCCACCGGAAACCTCAGAGCGACCCTTAGCAGACTGGGTGCCCTGACGCCAAGAGGCCATCTGGCACTTGACGATGTGGTGCATAACGTGGATGTTCGGCTCGATGCCGTACACCTCAGCGGCGAGCTCGGCCTCGGCGACCTTCTTGCCCTCGCTGTTCTTTACTTCAAACTTTGCCATTTAAGTGTTCTCCTTGGTATGACGCTGGGCTAAATGGGCTGGGCCCTTAGGCCATACGGATGGCGACGAGACCATTCTTGGCACCCGGGACAGCGCCCTTGACCAAGATGAGGTTCTGCTCGGCATCGATGCGGACAACGGAAAGGTTCTTGACGGTAACGCGCTCGTTACCCATGTGACCGGCCATCTTGACGCCCTTGAGGACGCGCGCAGGATAGGCGCACTGACCGATAGAACCGGGGTGACGCTGGAAGTGAGAACCATGCGTCATAGGACCGCGGCGCTGACCCCAGCGCTTGATGCGACCCTGGAAGCCCTTACCCTTGGAGGTACCGATGACGTCGACCTTCTCGACATCAGCGAAATCAGCGACGGTGACGACCTCGCCGACCTTGTGCTCCTCGCCGTTCTCGACGCGGACCTCACGAAGGAAGCGGACAGGCTCGACGCCAGCCTTGGCGAAGTGACCAGCCATGGGCTTGTTCACGTTCTTGGCCTTGATGTCGCCGAAACCGATCTGGACGGCGTCATAGCCGTCGGTTGCCTGAGTTTTAACCTGCGAGACAGCGCAGGGGCCAGCCTGGATGACCGTGACGGGAACGACGTTGTCGTCCTCGTCCCAAACCTGGGTCATGCCAATCTTGCGGCCGAGAATCATGCTGATCAAGATATGATCCCAACTCTCGCGTGGTCTTGGGACAATGCGTACACCACCGAGCGTACGCCCCTAGAGGACCACTACTTACACGACGTGCTCCCCAGCCTTGTATTTCGCCCGGACTACCTGACAACCCTATTAAGCAGGCATTTTGTCCAGCCAGAATACTCCCCTGGTTTCACACAGTTGTTTAGTATACACGGCTGCGGGCGTATCCATCGAGATTCATATTTCACTCACATTGTTTACGCAGGTAAAGTGCGTGGCACGTTCCCAGTGTGCGGCGGAGGGGGCGGGCCTGAGACATATTAAGGTTGCTGCTCTACAGTCCTGCTCACGACGGAGAGCACATTAAGTGCTCTCCTGTTCGTGCGGAACTCGCGACAACCTTAATATGTCTCAGGCCCGCCCCCTCCGCCGCACACTGGGAACGCCACGTTGATGTCTGCTAAACCTTGCTCGCTCAGGCTAATGACTTTGTTGGGGATCGATAATTTGCCGCAAGGTGAACTTGGATTGAGGCGTGTCGCCCTCTTCTCCCGACTTTTCCTCGTCAAAATCGAAGATCATGATGGCGCAGTTGGGGAGTTTTGTTGGGAGCTCGAAGCCCTCTGGGGCTGCAGCCTTGATGAATTGGCGGCTGGCGCTGCCGTGGCTTACTGCTAGGAGGGTTTCGATGCCCTCGGCGCCCATGAGATTGGTGAGGGTGCCTACCATGCGCTCCTGCAGGGCATGGCTTCCTTCTCCGCCAAATGGGATCAGGTCCTCGCCGGGGTCCCAGACGTCGGTGGGCAGGGCGTCGTGCGGGCCCTCTTCGAAGGAGCCGTAGCTGCGCTCGATGATGCCTTCGCAGGGCTCGACTGCTGCATCCGGGCCGAGGAGTTCGGTTGCGACAAGCTGAGCTGTGTCCATGGCTCGGCCTAAGGGTGATGAGACCACTTTGTCGGGAACGACGCCGTGGGCTTTGAGCCATGCGGCTGCCATTCCCGCTTGCTTGCGGCCCAGATCGGTCAACGGAGAATCGCAGCGGCCCTGGACGAGCTTTTTAACGTTGAATTCTGTCTGACCGTGGCGGAGTAGATATAGACGCTTCATGCTCTCCCCTTCTGTATAACTTGCTTTGCTGGCACAGCCCTACTCGTGGGTATGGCCTACGTAGTCTTCGTCGATCGTGATCTTGGCGACCGACTTGGGATATTCCGATTCGACCCGTTTCGCCAGCGCGCGCTTCAGGTCCTCGGCGCTCATCGCCAAATCCGAGGGACGTACGCAGTCAAAGATCACGTTGGTATGCGTGGGGCCCGGAACACAGCGTAGGTCGTGGATCGAGAGGCGGCTATCAATCTCTTGAGCCATAGCGTTGATGCGCAGACGCATGCTCGCCACCTTTGGATCGTCGGTCACGATGGGATCGTAATGGAGCGTGACGATCATGCCGTCTTCGACCCTAAACGACTGCTCGATGTTATCGAGCGTGTCGTGACTTTCCAGCGGGCTGGCCTCGGCTGCCATCTCGGCGTGAGCGCTTGCGAACTTCCTGCCCGGGCCGTAGTCGTGAACCATCAAATCGTGAACGCCCAAAACGCCGGGGTAGCTCATGATTTTGTCTCTAATGTGCTTGACCAGCTTAGGATCGGGCGCCTGGCCCAAAAGCGGGCTCATCGTATCCTGGATGAGTTCAAAGCCGCTCCAGCCAATATAGGCGCCAACGGCAAGGCCGACCCATGCATCTAGATTGATATGCGTCACCTGCGAAACAATCGCGCACGCCAACACGGCGCCCGTGGCTAGAACATCGTTCTTGGAATCCTGCGCGGTCGCATGCAGCGTCTCGGACTCAATGCGATCGCCGAGTTTTTGGTTGAGGGCCGCCATCCAAAGCTTTACGACCATCGAAAGCGCAAGGACTGCCACCAGGGCAAGCGAGAACTCGACAGGTTCGGGGTGGATGACGCGCTCAACCGAGGACTTGATAAGCTCAAGGCCGATCAGCAGCACGAGCGCCGCCACGACCAGACCCGAGAGATACTCGTAGCGGCCATGTCCGTAAGGATGCTCGGGGTCGGCCGGCTTGCCCGCCAGCTTAAAGCCAAGCACGCTCACGATGTTCGAGCTGGCATCAGACAGGTTGTTCATAGCGTCCGCCACAATCGAAACCGATCCCGACAGCACGCCAATTGCACCCTTCGCAGCGCATAGTGCCACATTGGCGAGAATACACACCATGCCCGTCAACGTTCCCACGCGTGCACGGTCGCCCTGCGCACGACGAACAATCCACTCGACCATCTGCATCCGCCCCCACGGTACTACCTATATATCTATTGCTCAAACGGATTGTAGTGTAGCCACTTTGTCCCCCAGATACAAAAAGGCCGCAACCCACACGGGCCGCAGCCTTGGAATATGACAAAGGAATCGTCCTTTTGTCGCACAGATTTATGCGCTTGCTTCAGCAGCGCTCGCCACTGTTTCGAGCGAATCAACTTCGTCTTCTGCCGCCTGCACCTTTGTCGGCACCACGCCAAAACAGCAGCTCAGCGCCGCAGACACCGCAAATGCTGCGCCGCCGGCAGCGCAGCACCACAGCAGATTCGAGATGCCGCCCGTGGCAAAGCCAATGACCATGAGGACATTCGTCATACCGATGGTATAAGCCGTAACGTGGCCCACGGCCGCAACAAGGCCTCCGACGGCGCCGCCAACGGCCATGCACGTCAGACACCTGCCATATTTAAAGCCGCAGCCGTA
>CABSMN010000034.1 GCA_902478765.1 uncultured Collinsella sp. | reverse complement strand
TCGTGGGCTCGGAGATGTGTATAAGAGACAGAGGTGAACGACGTCCTCGCCGCGATGGACGCCATGCGGGCCTCCCTTGCCGAGTCGCTCGAGGCCCGCTGGGCCGCGGAGCGGGGGCAGCGCGAGCAGGTGGCGTCGCTCGCCCACGACCTCAAGACGCCGCTCACCGTGCTGCGCGCCAACGCCGACTTCGTGGCGGAGGAGCTGGAAGACGAGAAAGACGCCGACCTCGCGGCCGCCGCGCGCGACATAGCCGGCAGTGTCGAAAGGCTCGACGGCTACGTGCGCCTGCTCATCGAGGCCTCGCGCGGGTCCGGCGGGGCGGAGAGGGCCCCCATGCGGCCGGCCGAGCTCTGCGAGCAGGTCCTCGCCGAGGCCGCCCAGATCGCCCGGGCGCGAGGCGTGACGCTCGACGCGGCCACGGGCCCCGCTGTCGCGGGCGCGCCCGAGGCCCCGCTCGACCGAACCGCCCTGGCGCGAGCCGCCGCGAACCTCGTGGCCAACGCCGCCGAGCACGCGCGCTCGCGCGTGGCGGTCTCCTGCGACGTCGAGGGCGGCCACCTCGTCATCGAGGTGGCCGACGACGGACCGGGCTTCTCTCCCGCCGCCCTCGAACGCGGCTGCGAGCGCCTCTTCACAGACGACTCCTCCCGCTCCTCGCGTGACGGAGGCCGCCACTACGGGCTCGGCCTCCACGTCGCCTCCGAGGCCGCGAGCGCCCACGGGGGCTCCGTCTCGCTCGCCAACGGCCCATCGGGCGGCGCGGTGGCCACCATCGCGGTCCCCCTGTGCGGGATCTGACGATTTCCTTGATGTCTACCTCGACTGCGATATGTCGCTCGCCGAGGCCGCGACGGGATGGTGTTGCGTCTGCCCCGCTTGGTGCTTCTAGCTCAAATTTGATCTGATGTAAGGCCCGTGCAATCCTGCATGGGCCTTTCTTTTGGCAATTGTTCGACCGATTCGTGGCTTGAAACATAAATAATCGAGTTAAGGAGACATGGGGTCATACAGCGGCTCTCAGAGCGCCCGCCGTACTCCCCCGCCATTACCTCTACGGCGTCCCCGAATAGAGCCCATCCCGTTTGGCATATCGTTGCAATCGCCCACTTGTCCACCGGTCAAGTGAACTATTGGAATAAATACGGCGACACGCTTGTCCGTTACAGTCGCTATATCTGTGTAAATCGCCGCGATAAATACAGCCTGTACTTGGCTGTATACCAGCTACGCGTATGTAGGTTCATATCGCGTTAATAAATCGGCTCAAGCGCGTGCAAAACGCGCAAGCAGCCGCAAAAGGCGGTTATCGCGCAGGTAGATTTTTGGCACCCTGTTGCTTAACCAAAATTAAGCAATTGCTTAAAACAAAAAAGGTCAGGCACTAGGTGCCTGACCTGCAAACTTCTGGTCGGGACGACTGGATTCGAACCAGCGACCCCTTGACCCCCAGTCAAGTGCGCTACCAAGCTGCGCCACGTCCCGAAGCTTTTGTTTGTTGCTCTGCTCTCGCTCGCAACAGGGAGTATATTAACCCGAAACTTTAGACTTGTGCAAGAACTTTTTTATAAATTTTGAAGCAAGTCCAAAATTGTATCTGCGAGCTGGGATTTTGTTAGTACGGGAAGTTCTTGCGTGCCCGCTGTGCTCACGATCCAAGCTTTGTTGGTATCGGTTCCAAAGCCCGAATCGGCGCGCGAAACATCGTTGGCGATAATGGCATCGCAACCCTTACGCGCGAGTTTGCGCTGCGCGTACTCCACGACGTTATCGGTCTCGGCCGCAAAGCCGATCACGCACCGCTCTCCCTTTTGGCGTGAGAGTTCGGCCAAGATGTCAACGGTCTCGAGGAGCTCGATTCGATCCAGGCGCTCGTTGGCCTTTTTGAGCTTATGGTCCGCCGGGGCCACCGGCGTGTAGTCGGCGACGGCGGCGGCGCAAATGGCCGCGTCGGCCGCCTGGAAGGCGCTCAGCGCAGCCTGGAGCATTTCTGCGGCGGTCTGCACGCGCACGCACTCCACGCCGTGGGGAACGTCGAGCGATGTCGGTCCCAGCACGAGCGTGACGGCGGCACCGCGACGTGCGGCCTCCCCCGCCAGGGCGATACCCATCTTGCCCGACGACCGGTTACCGATGAATCGCACCGGGTCAATCGGCTCGTGCGTAGGACCGGCGGTGATCACGATGCGCTTGCCCGCCAGGTCTTGCGGCACGGGATTGAGCACCCTGCAGACAGCCTCGACGATGTCCTCGGGCTCGCTCATGCGTCCCGTGTCCACGTCGCCGCATGCAAGGTAGCCGCTGCCGGGTCCCACCACATGGACACCGTGCTCGCGCAGCGTGGCCATGTTGGCCTGCGTCGCCGGCGCCTTCCACATGCCGTTGTTCATGGCCGGCGCGATCACGACGGGCCGCGGTGTCGCAAGCAGCGTTGTGGAGATGAGGTCATCGGCGATGCCGTTGGCCATCTTGGCGATGATATTGGCCGTCGCGGGCGCCACGACCACCAGATCGGGCTCCTGCGCCAGCGAGATATGGTGGATGGGGTCAGACGGGTCGTCGAATAGCCCAACCGCGACCGGCTCATTGGTGAGCGCGCGGAAGGTAAGCGGCCCCACGAACTCGGTGGCATGCTCGCTCATGACGACCTTGACGTGCGCGCCGCGCTTTTGGAGCAGGCGCACGATATTGCACGACTTATAGGCGGCGATCCCGCCGGTAATGCCCAGCAGGATCGTTTTTCCCTCAAGTTGCATTGAATTGTTGGGTGCCGCCGTCATCGTTAAGCTTCCTTGCTAGGGAGCACGAGCAGGCGGTGGCAGTACGGGCAGTGCGTAATCTCACTGCCGTCGTGGTTGAGGTCGCTCATGGACGATGCCTGCAGCGCGGTGTGGCAGACCGTGGGGATGTTGCCCTGGATGGTCTCGACGGCCAAGCCGCGGAACTGCTTGAGCAGACGCTCGTAGTCGGTGAGCACGTCGGCCGGCAGCGTGGCGGCAAGAGCGGTGCGCTCCTTAGTGGCGGCTTCGATCTGAGCCTGCAGGTCGGCAGCCTTGGCGCGGGCGGCCTTGGTATCGGCCTTCACGCCCTCTTCGAACTTGGCGATGATTGCCTGCGCGCGGGTCTCGCGGTCGAGCGCCTCTTTGTGGGCGACAACGACGTCCTTGCGGGTGTGCTCAATCTTGTCCAGACGCTTGGCCAGGGTGGCGAGCTCGTTCTCCAGGTCCTGAACCTCGCGATAGTCAGAGCCGTCGACATGGCGCTTCTTGGCGGCCTCGATGGCGTTGTTGGTCTGAATCTCGGTGGTGTTGAGATCGTCGAGCTCAATGTCCAGGTCCTTGCGTTGGGCGTAGAGCTTGGTCATCTCGGACTTGAGCTTTACATAGGTCTTGCGCTTGGAAGCGAGCTCCTTGAGCTCCGGCATATTGGCAAGTTCGCTCTTGTTGCGGGCGAGCTCCAAATCGATCTGTTGCAGCTTGAGTAGCGTAGCGCCGGCGCTCATAAGTTCTCTCCTTTTGTCACAGTCCACCATTGGCAAGGGTTCAGTATTTTAATCGCATGACGGGGGTCGGCCCCGGCGTCAACTGCAGAGTTCATCAATATATCAACGAACGGCTCCTCGGAGCGGTCGTGGCCGAGTAGGATCACGCCCAGGCCACGCAAGGCAAGGTCCTGCGCCACGTGGTAGCCAGCTTCTCCAGTCACAATAACATCTGCGCCCGCGGCGATGGCAAGCTCACCAAAATCGCCGAGGGAGCCGCCCAGAATGGCGACGGTGCGGCACGGGTGCTCGGCTTCGCCCCATACGCGCGGGTCACTGCCAAACGCCGTGGCGGCACGGGTGGCGAGATCGCGCAGGTTGTAGGCGTCGTGGAGGGTCGCGAGTGCGCCCAGGCCGGTGAGCTCAGGCTCGTCCACATGCTCCAGCGAGCTCATGGGCTCGGCGCCCAGCAACTCGCTCAGGCGAACGCGCGCTTCGTGCGAGCGGTCTAGGTTGGTGTGAAGCGAGATGATGCTCACGCCGCAACGAGCCGCTTCGTACAGCGCAGCGCTGCACTGGGGACGTGCGGAATCGGCCGGACAAAAGGCCTCGGGCGCCTTGATATAGATGGGATGATGAGTCAGCAGCACGTTGGCGCCCGCCTCGAGAGCGCGGTGCACGTTGGCCTCGGTCGCGTCGAGTGCGCAGGCAACACCGGTGATCTTTGCAGCGGGATCTCCCACAGATAGCCCAACATGATCCCAGCCCTCGGCGTCCGCCTTGGGGTAGCGCGCCAGCAGCGCACGTTCAAGCTCGGAGACGATCATGCGGCACCTACGATCGAGAGCAGCGCACTTGCAAAGACGTCCAGATCGCTCGGATCCACGCGGTCATCGAACGAGATGCGAAGGGCGCCGAGAGCCTGCTCGCGGCCAATGCCCATGGCGCTGAGCACATGGCTCGGGTCCATGCTGCCGCTCGAGCAGGCAGAGCCGGCCGAAACCTCAAAGCCGGCGGCGTCAAGCTTGATGATGAGCTCTTCGGAGTCCATGCCGTCAACGTAGATCGAAACCATGCCGGGCAGGCGATTGGCCTGCGCGTAGTCGCCCATCGTGGCATGAATGCGCGGATGGGCCGTAAGTGTGGTGTAGAGCTTGTCGGAAAGGGCTTGCAGCTTCACGCGCTCCTGGGCAACATTCGGTAACAGCGCTGAGGCGGCAGCGGCAAAAGCCAGCTGCGTGCGCAGGTCCTGCGTGCCGGCGCGACGGCCGGCCTCCTGTCCGCCGCCGAAGATGCGGGGGCGCAACGGCGTGCGGTTCTTAAGGTAGAGCGCGCCGGAGGCCACGGGGCCGCCGATCTTGTGCGCGGCAACGGTCATGGCGTCGACGCCCAGCTCGGTGACATCGAGCGGAATATGCAAGTAGCCCTGGATGGCATCGGTATGAAACAAGGCGCCGGCAGCATGCGCGGCGGCGGCCAGCTCGCGGATGGGCTGCACCACGCCGGTCTCGTTGTTGGCGACCATAATGCTCACGAGCGCAACGTCGTCGCCTAACAGTTCGACAAGCGTAGCAGGTTCAATGCGGCCCGCGCGGCGGGGCTGTACCAGGTCGATGGTAAAGCCGGCGGCGCGCAGCAGCGGCAGGTTGTCCAGAATCGAATCGTGCTCGATGGCCGAAACGATCACGCGGTCGCGCTTGCGATCGCGCTGACGGGCGCCCTCGGCAAGTCCGAGGAGCGCCAGCTGGTTTGCCTCGGTGCCGCCGTTGGTCAAGATGATCTCGGACGGGCGGACGCGTGCGCCAAAGCTGCGGGCAATCTCGCGACGCGCCACTTCCAGGCGTGCGGCGGCCTTGCGGCCAAGCGAATGTAGCGAGTTGGGGTTGACGCCGGCAAGCTCGCTGTCGTCGTACTCGCGCTGCGCAAGGAGCGCCTCGGCGCGCATGGGCGTCGAGGCGGCATAGTCAAGATTCACGGGTATGCGGTTTTGCCCTGCGGTCATAAGGGTTTATGCCTCCTGTGCGGCCTCGTTGCCCAGCTTCTGCAGCAGCGCAACCTCGGCAGCGGGATCTTCGGACTTAAATACGGCAGAGCCGGCCACCAGGACATTGGCGCCAGCCTTAACGACCTCGGCGATGTTCTTGGAAGAGATGCCGCCGTCGACCTCGATGAGGGGCGAAACGCCGTGACGCTCACACATGGCCTTGAGCTCGTGCAGTTTGGCAATGGTACCGGGGATAAAGCTCTGGCCGCCAAAGCCGGGGTTCACGCTCATGAGCAGCACCATGTCGACAACGTCGATAATGCTTTCGAGCACGCAGACGGGCGTGGCGGGGTTGAGCACCACGCCGGCCTTGACGCCGCGCTGCTGCAGATGCGTGAGCGTGCGGTGCAGGTGCGTGGAAGCCTCGTAGTGCACAGTGATCATATCGGCTCCGGCGTCGGCATACCAATCGACGGTCTCGTCGGGATTCGACACCATCAGGTGCGCATCGACCGGCACGTCGGTGGAGCGCTTGACGGCCTTGAGGATATCGACGCCAAAGGTCAGGTTGCCGGTAAAATGACCGTCCATGACGTCGAAGTGCACGTAGTCGGCGCCGGCGATCTTGTCGAGCTCGCCTTTGAGGTTGGCCATGTCGGCCGAAAGGACGGACGGAGCGATTTTGATGGAACCCATGGTAGTAGCCTTTCTGCGCTAGTCGTTGAGTCCGTAGAACTCTTGAGAGGGGACGCGGTCGGTAAGGATCTCGAGCGCCCTATCCAAAGTAACACCGTTGTAGAGCGTTTGCTCCACGGCAAAGGTGAGCGGAATGTCTACGCCCAGTGAACGGGCGAGCTCGCTCACGCTGCGGGCGGCAACGGCGCCCTCCACCACCATATGCGTGCGCGTCTGGTACTCGTCGAGTGAAACGCCGTGGGCAAACTCATAGCCAAAGGTGCGGTTGCGCGAATGCTCGGAGGTGCAGGTGGCAATGAGGTCACCCATGCCGGCAAGCCCCATGCAGGTCATGGCCTGGCCGCCGCGGGCGTGCACCAGGCGGCTGATCTCGGCCAGGCCGCGCGTCATGATGAGGGCAAGCGTGTTGTCGCCCGCGCCCGAGCCGGCGGAGATGCCGCACACGATGGCGATAACGTTCTTCATGGCGCCGCATACCTCGACGCCGGTCATATCCTGCGACAGGTAGATGCGGAAGGCCGTGGACAGCAGCAGATCCTTAAAGGTCTCCCCTACCTGCGGATCCTCGCTGGCAATGACGGCGGCAGAGAGCCCGCCGCGGCAAATCTCCTCGGCATGGTTGGGACCCGAGAGGGCCGCCACGCGTCGCTCGTTGCCGATCTCGCTGGCAATGACCTCGCTCATAAGCAGGCCGGACTCGGGCTCAATGCCCTTGGTGAGGCACAGAACCGGCGTCTCGTCCGCGATGAACGGCGTCGCCTGGTGGCAGACGTCGCGCAGATGCGTCGAAGGCACGGCAAAGATGATAGCCTCGACACCGTCGAACGCCTGGGCTAGGTCCGTCGTGGCGACAACGTTTTCCGGCAGCACGTAGTCCACCAGATAGCGGGGATTACGGTGCTCGCCGTTAATGCCGGCGGCCGTCTGCTCGCTGTGGGCCCACATGGTCACGCGCTCGGCTCGCGCGGCCGCAAGGCCGGCGACGGCAGTTCCCCAGGAGCCGGAGCCAATCAGCGCAACATTCATGACTCTCTCCTACTTATCGTCGGGCTCGGTGACGCGCTTGGTAAACGAGAGCTTGGACTCCTTACCGGTCATGAGCTTTTTGATGTTCGCGCGATGGGCCCACACCACGGTGATGCCGATCATCGCCATGCAAAACTTGAGGCCCAGGCTGCTGTACGGAAAGACCGCGCAGGCAGCGATGGGAAGACCGATGGCGGCGGCAAGTGAACCCACCGACACGTACTTGGTGATGGCGACGGCCACGATAAACATGCCCAGCAGCGACAGGCCAATGGGCCAGTACCAGGCAAGAATCACGCCCAGGCCCACGGCGATACCCTTACCGCCATGGAAGTTGAGGTAGGGCGAGAAGATGTGTCCCCACACCGCTGCCAGGCAGATGACACCGAGCATCCAGTCGCCCGGAGCGCCGGGAGCCATGATGCTCACAGGGAAGCCATAGCCCACACTCGCGATGAGCAGACGGGCGATAAGGACGCAGATGGCGCCCTTCAGGCAGTCGAGCAGCAGCGTGAGCGCGGCCACCTTGGGGCCGGCCACGCGCAGGGCGTTGGTGGTGCCGATATTGCCGGAGCCCGCCTTGCGAATGTCCGTGTGGTTGAACACGCGGCCCAGGATCAGGCCAAACGGAATCGCTCCGATAAAGAACGAGACCACGGCGCAGATGGCGGTCAGCAGAATCGGATTAAGCATCCTTTTGCTCCTTCTTCCTAAAGAAGAGTCGGATGGGCGTGCCGGCAAAGTCGAAGGTCGAGCGCATACGGTTCTCCACGTAGCGCTGGTAGGTATCGTTGACCAGGTCGCTGTGGTTGACGAAGAACGTAAACGTCGGCGGGTTGACGCCCGTCTGGGTCACGTAGTGCATGCGCAGGCGGCGCTTGCCGTCCACCACGGTGTGGCCAAACTCGCGCAGGTCGGTGAGGAACGTGTTGAGGCGCGAGGTGCTGATCTTCTGCGAGCGCGTCTTTTCGGCGGCGTCGACCATTTCCCAGATCTTCTCCACGCTGCGGCCGGTCAGGGCCGAGATGCGCAGATACTGGGCCCAGGGAGCCATGACGCCCAGACGGCGGTCGACGGTCTCCATGCAGGCCTCGCGCTTACGGTCGTCGTCGAGCAGGTCCCACTTGTTGAGCAGCACCACGACGGCGCAGCCGCGCTCGATGGCCAAGCCCATGACCTTCTGGTCCTGCTCGGTAACGCCCACGGAGGCGTCGACGACGAGCAGCGCCACGTCGGCGCGATCGATGGCGCGCAGGCCGCGGACCATCGAGTAGTACTCGATATTCTCGTACACGGTGCTCTTCTTGCGAATACCAGCGGTGTCAACCATGCGGTAGTGCTTGCCGTTGCGCTCCACGACGGTGTCGATGGCGTCGCGCGTCGTGCCGGCAATGTTGGACACGATAGAGCGGTCGGCGCCCAGGATGCGGTTGAACAGCGAGGACTTACCGGCGTTGGGGCGGCCGATGATGGCCACGTTCAGCGCATCGGGGAACTCGTCGGCGACCTCGTCCTCTTCCTCCGGAAGCAGGGCCACGATATCGTCGAGCAGGTCGCCCGTGCCGTGGCCATGCAGGGCCGAGAGCGGCGTGGGCTCACCGATGCCTGTCTCTTATACACATCTGACGCTGCCGACGAAGCTAGAAGTGTAGA
>CABSMN010000033.1 GCA_902478765.1 uncultured Collinsella sp. | reverse complement strand
TCCTGCTGCTTTCGGGCATTTGCATGCTGAGTTTGCGCAGGTCGTTCCATGTACCGCTCATATCGCCTAGGTCGGTGGGCATATGAAGCTCCACCAGGTTTTTGCGCATGCAGCGGTTCATGAGCAGCGGACGGCCCCTCGGGTCCAGATACAGGATGCCCACGGGAATCACGTTGATGGTCTCGATCGTCGAGAACATGGTGATATCCTCCTGGCGGTTGCGGACATCCATCAAGAGCGCCGCGATGGAACGGAACAGGAAGAACGCTCCCTCTGCGATAAGGACAACGGTCCACGCCGAGCCCATGGCAAAAACCACCGGCGGTGTCACGGCGGCAACGAGCAACAGTTCGGCCAGCATGACGGGGCGACGATAGCGCACCATAAGCACCACGCCGTAGGCAAAGATCACGGCATTGAGCCACAACGCTCCGCCCATTGCCCTGGCGCAAACGTCAAGCGGCGCCACCAGATATGAGCCAGACGACGCGAACAAGATGAGCGCCGAAATAACTAGGTGAAGCATAAGGCTCGCCTCGTAGGCACAAATCACCTTACGGTTATAGGACGAGCGGCGCGATGCGATGAGCGGGACGTGGATCGTCTGCAGACACGCAGCCAGGGCAAAGACAACATCGAGCGCAACGATTTGGGGAAGAATGAGCGAAATCTGCATCGTCACTCACCCGCCCTCGGCATCAAGACGATCATGCGCAGCTGGCCGGGCTCGCCCTCAAGGCGGTATGCCACGTTGCGCCCTTGCAGAGCGCTATCGAGCTCTTGCGCAGCGGGCGTCTGCGAAAGATCTGCATCATCGTTGGAAAAAAGCGTGGCGCGTAGCTCGACACTGCATCGGTCATGGTCGCCCAAGTGATACATAAGCGCCGAATGGTCGGTGGTGTAGGCAAAAAACGCAAAGTCATACACGCAGTCGTACAGGGCGCTTACCGTACTGGCGTGCAACGGGCGCCGTATGGCGATAATCGAGGCGCAATCGATATCGATGGTGCGCAGGTCGCTTGCGAGCTCGTTGGCGATGAGCTGAATGCGGTCGCGATCAAAACCGCTCTCCCCGTGCTGCGCCAACGTGAGCGATCCCTTGCGCTTGCAATAGGCGACGAGCATCTTGGCGCGCTGCAGCATGCGGTAACGCTCGTGCGAAGACGCTTCATCGGTCAACGGCGGCAGCGAGCTCAGCAGGTCGTACATCCCTTCGAGCGCGCGGGCAAGCGCCTGGTCCACGTCTTGGACCAGCAAGGTCTCGGCCTCTTGGTCTGCCAGGTGCGTCTTAAGGTCGTAGTCGGCGGCGAGCAGCTCATTTTGACGCTGCAGCTCCATACGACGATGTGCCAGTTCACGGTTAAGCTCGTTGAGATCCGACACGTCTTGGGCAAGCAGGGCCGATCCGCCCAGCAGTGGAAAGGCACGGTACATCACACCGGGATCGGACGCCACGGCAAAGGCATGGGCGCGGCTGTGCGTCTGGGTCCGCAACTCCTCGCGCGCGCCTACCGGCATTGGCTTTGACACTGGCGTGGCATAGACTTCCTGCAGGTCGCGCGTTAGAACTTTGAGGTCAAGCGGCAAGGTGTCGAAAATGCCGGCGATGTCGTGATATGACGGAACGACACCGCAATCGAGACAGATTTCCATCGCCACCACGCACAGGACGCAATAGACGAGCGAAAAGTTGAGCCTCCATGCCCAGGGCACGCGCAACGCATACGAGACGGCAAAGAATGCGCCACCCAGCAGTACGAGCGCCGCCGTGCCCGAGAAACGCTGGATGCGAAAGGACGAGGACCGGCCCACCAAGATAAAAAAGGCCACGAAGTTAAAGGCCGTCCACACTAAGACGGCGAAATAGCCCCAGCCGTACGTGTAATCGTTGCTCCAGGTGTCGCTTGTACGGTCAAAGTGGAAGACCTGCTGGTGAAAATCGTTGGTGAGCACAAATCCGATAAGCAGGATAGCCACAACCCACAGGATGCTGCGATAGCGACGCCCCATACGGTGCTGTTCCACGCCCGCGAGGCGCAGGCCGCACAGCTGGTAGAGCAGCGGAATGAGCGTCATGGGCACGTAGTACAGGTACCACAGGATCGTGGCGTAGACCGGTGTGAACGACTTGTATTTGAGGATGACCTCAATCATCCAGATGGCACAGATAGCCGCGATGGCAACAAGGCGGCGGCGCAAGACGTAGTCCAAGCAGCGTAGGTACGCCAACACACCCCAGATTGAAAATGCAATTGCGGCGACAAGCAGCGGGAGAGAGCTCGAGTGGACGAGCGCATCCACGACCTCTTCGGACACCTCGCTATAGGCGGGCACGGCGTTAGAAAGTTTGGGGTCGAAGGCGAACAGCGCCGGCAAGACTGCCAAAACCATGAGGAACAGCACGGTGATGGCGCCGGCGATAGCAAAGACGCGGTGACGGTACACCCGATGTGTTATGCCAACAAGGAATCGCGGCATGGCGAAGAGCCTGCCGCCCCTGGGATCCGCCACGGGTGCGGATCGGGCGGCCGCGTGGCCGATATGTCGCTCGCAGGTACCCATAGTGCTTTTAGTGTACCGACAGGCGGGCCCAAAAAGCGGGCCACATGTCCCAAAATCCGCCGACGGCAAAGGGTGTCCCCAGCGACTAGTCGTTTAAGAACGTCCCCAATGACTAAGACAAAACGAGCGAGGATTTTTGGACGCCCAAATGGCGAGAGTGGATAATCTCCCACTTTGAGCCCACAAACAGGCTAAAAACGGGAGATTATCCACTCTCATTCTGCGGGTACTCATTTAAGTACGTCCCCAATGAGTGCTTTCACTTCTTAACAAAACGCCCGGCGGGCATTAACTGCTCGCCGGGCGTTTTGGTTAGGAAACTCTGAAGTTGAGTGTCTCGGCTTCCTTAGGACAGATCCTCACCATTCGTTTCAATGACATGCTTGTACCAGTCAAAGCTCTTCTTTTTGGAACGCTTGAGGGTGCCGTTGCCCGCATCATCGCGGTCGACATAGATAAAGCCGTAGCGCTTGGACATCTCGCCCGTGCCGGCAGACACCAGGTCGATCGGGCCCCAGGTGGTGTAGCCCAGCAAGTCAACGCCGTCCTCGGTCACCGCATCGCGCATCGCGGCGATATGCTGGCGCAGGTAGTCGATACGGTAGTCGTCGTTGATGGAGCCATCCTCCTCGACAACATCCTTGGCGCCCAGACCGTTCTCGACCACAAACAGCGGCTTCTGATAACGGTCGTACAGGTCGTTGAGGGTGATGCGGAAGCCCAGCGGATCGATGGCCCAGCCCCACTGGCTCTCCTGCAGGTAGGGGTTCTTGGCGCCGGCGAAGGCGTTGCCCTGGGTGCGCTCGACATCGGGGTTATCGGCACCGGCGGAGCAACGGGTGCTGTAATAGCTAAAGCTGATGAAGTCGACGGTGTTGGCGGCCAGGATCTCGCGGTCCTCGTCCGTCATGCCCACATCGATGCCCAGGCGCTCGAGCTTCTTGACGGCATAGGCCGGGTAGTAGCCGCGGCTCTGGACGTCGACGAAGAAGTAGTTGTCCTGGTTGTCGAGCTGCGCCTGGCGCACATCGCCCGGACGGCAGCTGTAGGGGTAGTAGCTACCTGCGGCAAGCATGCAACCGATCTTGACCTCAGGGTCGATCTCGTGAGCGATCTTGGTTGCCCAAGCGCTGGCGACGAGCTCGTTGTGGGCGGCCAGGTACTCGACGGCCTCCTTGTTCTCGCCCTCCTCAAAGACCAGACCGGCACCCATAAACGGCAAGTGCAAGATCATATTGATCTCGTTGAAGGTAAGCCAGTACTTTACCAGGCCCTTGTAGCGGGTGAAGATCGTGGTCGCGAGGTTCTTGTAGAAGTCGATGAGCTTGCGGTTGCGCCAGCCGCCGTACTCCTTGATGAGGTGAATCGGGCAGTCGAAGTGCGTGATGGTCACGAGCGGCTCAATGCCGTGCGCCTGACACTCGCGGAACACGTCCTCGTAGAAGGCCAGGCCGGCCTCGTTGGGCTCAGTCTCGTCGCCGTTGGGGAAGATGCGGGTCCAGGCCAGGCTCATGCGGAAGGTCTTAAAGCCCATCTCGGCAAAGAGGGCGATGTCCTCCTTGTAGTGGTGATAGAAATCGATGCCGGTCTGCGCGGGGTAGTAATAGCCGTCCTCGAAGTCGAGCATCTTGCGCTGGCCGGAGACCACCGCATAGCGCTCGGGGCCGTGCGGGGCCACATCCACGTTGGCCAGGCCGCGGCCGTCCACGTCGTAGGCACCCTCGCACTGGTTGGCAGCCGTTGCGCCGCCCCACAGGAAGTCTTTACGGAAAGCCATACATCGATCCTTTCACACGCTGTTTGTCGTGGTTTCAGTATCCCCGTAAGCAGCGCGCTACTCAACGGCAACGACGCAGGCCGACACTTCTTTTCGCACACGGCGGCCCGGCAGCCGCCCCTGCCTGACACTTTCTGATACCGCCGCCCCAAACCACCACAAAGGGGACAGGCACCTTTGTGGTGGTTTGGGGCGGTTTGTCTCGATCTGTAACAGGTAGGCAGCCAAAACCGGGCTTGGTGTTACAGATCGAGATTTTCGGGCAGCCCCCCGCAGTTTGTCTAAATCTGTAACAGGTAGAGACGATTTAGCCCGCTAGATGTTACAAATCGAGACGGAAGATGCTAGTCACAGGCGATGTCGAGGTTCTTGCCGATGAGTCCCATGTAGCCGCCTCGGTCAGCGGACCATTTGACTGAATAGGAAAAAAAGGAAAAAATAGGAAAGAAAGGAAAGGAGACTTATGACTGAAACCATCTTCTCCCCTTCGTTTGGAAATCGCCCATCCTATCTCGTTGGGCGAGGAAGTGTAATTTCGACATTCATCTCCGGCCTTGAGCAGGAGCCGGGCAATCGCGACCGCTCCATGCTCATGCTCGGCCAGCGAGGCAGCGGCAAAACGGTTCTCCTGTGGGAACTTGCCGATCGCGCTCACAAGCTCGGCTTCGTCGTCGCCACACCCACCGTAGCCTCCGAGGACATGCTCGAGCGCATTGTTGAAAAAATCCAAGAGGCGGGCGAGCCCTATGCCAACAAACGCCATCTCCCTAAACTCACGGGTGGCAGCCTGAGCGTCTTCGGTTTCTCGGCCGGCCTTGAGTTCACACGCGATGTGCAGGAAACCAAGAGTTTCCAGTTCAAACTCACGCAGCTGGCGCGCAAACTGAGCGAGCAAGGACATGGCATCCTCATCCTCATCGATGAGCTCCAGGCCAATTCGCCCGAGATCAGGCAACTCGTCACCGCTTATCAAGAACTCGTCGGTGAGGGACTCAACGTCGCGCTCGTTATGGCGGGCCTTCCGGGAGCAGTCTCCGCGACACTCAACGACCGCGTGCTGACGTTTCTTAACCGCGCGCGCAAAGTCACACTCGAACCGCTTTCAGTCGGAGATGTCGATGCCTACTATCAGCGAGCTTTCAAAGAGCTCGGCTTTGATATCCCAGGCGATCTTCGGCTGGATGCCGCTCGCGCAACCCAGGGTTCGCCCTACATGTTGCAGCTCATCGGTTACAACATCGCCAATCGTTGCCAGGCAGGAGAACGCGTAACACAAGAGCAAGTCGACGGAGCCATCGAGGCGTCAAAGGTCGATTTCGAAAACGACGTGTGCGAAACGACGCTCGCCGCGCTCTCGGACCAAGACGTTGCGTTTCTCGCCGCAATGGCGGATGACGAAGATACCGTGTCGCGCATTTCCGATGTAGCCGAGCGCATGTCGGTCACACCCGACTACGCACAAAAGTATCGCCGGCGCCTTATCGACGCCGGCGTAATCGAACAGGCGCGCCGCGGCTACGTGCGCTTCGCCGTTCCTTATATGGCTGACTACCTGCGCAGTCAGCTGTAGGAAAACCACCACGAAGGGGGCAGGCACCTTTGTGGTGGTTTTGACCGGTTTGTCTCGATCTGTAACAGTTAGACCGTCAAAACCGAGCCTGGTGTTACAGATTGAGATTTTCGGGCAGCCCCCTGCAGTTTGTCTCGTTCTGTAACAGGTAGAGACGATTTTGGCTGCTAGATGTTACAGATTGAGACGAAGCGCTAGTCACAGGCGATGTCGAGGTTCTTGCCGATGAGGCCTACGTAGCCGCCTTCGGCTGCCTTGGGGCTGTCAGCATGGCAGAGGACCCACTTGTCGGCCTTCCAGTAGCAGTAGCTGTCGCCGGCCGCAGGCATGTCGGCCGCGACCTCGGGGCGCGGGCCGTTGGTGCCGGCGGGCAGCGCCACCATCACCTGGAAGCCACCGTCGTCGACCATGCACGGCGTGTAGTGGAGCGTGGTGTTGAAGACTTCGACGACCGTACCCGCCGGCACGCGAAACGCCTTGACGCACGCGGTGTCGAGCTTGCCGTCCTCGATCTCCCAGCGATGCGCCACGAGCAGGATAAAGTCGCGAGCGCCCAGGTTGAATTCGCTCGCGCGGTGATACTCCAGGCAGTTGAGTCGTGTATTGTGGCCGTTGCACCAGCCGAGCTGGAAGGGACGGCCACCAAACATGAGAAAGCCAAGCTTGTCGGCATCCTTGACGTCCTCAAGCTCCGGCGCACTTGCAACGTACTTGCTGCCCTCGGGAATGGGCGTGGCAGAGAGCGCCTCGAGCACGGGCGACGTAAGCTCGGACGGAACGTTATCCCAAACGTTGCCATAGGACTTGAACTCGGGATCGTTGACAGAGTAGATATGCATGTTCGCTCCTGTTCGTTTATGTGACAGTATGAACATTCTAGAACAAACATGAGCGATTTTGAACGCTCGTCCCGACCACTCAACAAAAAGGCGCCCCCGCATAAGCGGAGGCGCCAAATGTGCGCGTTTTGGGCGATAAAGCCCTTACGCCTGCTGATAGTGCAGGTGCTTCTCGTCGATATCGGCCAGGTCGCGGTCGAGGTAACGGCGCGCGAGCCAGTTTGCCATGGGGAGATTCTGATCCAGGTAGTTACCGCACTCCTCGGGAGCGGCTCCGGGGACATCACCCTCAAAGTCGGCGACAAACTCGAACAGCTCGCGCACGAGCGGCAGGATCTCCTCGCTCGTCACCTCGCCAAATACGACGAGGTAAAAGCCCGTGCGGCAGCCCATGGGGCCAAAGTAGACAATGCGGCTCGACCACTCGGCATGATTGCGAAGGAACGTCGCGCCCAGGTGCTCAATGGTGTGACACTCGGCGGTGTTCATGACCGGCTCCTTGTTGGGCGTGGTCAGGCGCAGGTCAAACGTGGTGACGGCAGCACCGGTCGCCGGATCGCGGTCGATGCGGCTCACATACACGCCGGGCTCAAGCAGCAGATGGTCAACGGAAAAACTCGCGATGCGCTCCATGGCAGATCCTCTCGGTAGTCAATTTGGGACGGGCTCTTTTAGCTGGTTCGAATGGTCGCACCAATCATACCAGTCAAAAAAGCCCGTCCCAAATGATGAACTGCCTGGCACGAGGACCAATGATTTTCTAATCCCCGCCCCAGAAAGCAAGATAAGATTCAGGGAATAGCCTGCGGAAGGCGAGCGCCGCGCAGCCGCCTAGGCAGTGTACGAGATGGTGGCGGCTACGGCGTGACGCCAGCCAGCGATCTTTTTGGCGCGCTCGTCGGCGGTCATGGCAGACTCCACGATGCCGCGGGCCCCATAGACGTCAACGACATCGCGCGCGTACATGCCCAGCGCAATGCCGCAGGCCCAAGCCGCACCCAGGCCGCTCATCTCATCGTTGCTCGCGATGCGGATGGGCGAGCCAACCAAGTCGCTCTCAAACTGCATCAGGTACGCGTCGCGCGTGGGACCGCCGTCAACGCGAAGCTCTGCCAATGCCGTGCCCGAATCCTCGACCATCGCATCGATCACGTCAAAGATCTGATAGGCAATCGACTCGTCCGCAGCCTTCACGAACTCCGCGCGACCGGTGGTGCGCGTCATGCCAAAGACGCAGCCCTCGGCGTCACTCGCCCAGTGCGGCGCGCCCAAGCCGGTAAACGCCGGCACAAAGTAGACGTGGCTCGCCGGATTGGCGGCGTAGCACAGATCGGTAACTTCCTCGGGGTTGTTGATGAGCTCCAGGTCGTCGCGCAGCCACGTCTTGACGGCGCCGGCATAGCTCACGTTGCCCTCGAGCACGTACTCGGTCACGCCGTCCATGCGCCATGCGAGCGAGCTCGAAAGCCCGTGCGAGCTGGCAACGAACTCGTCGCCGACGTTCATCATGACCGAGCTGCCGGTGCCATAGGTCGCCTTGGCCATGCCGCGGCTATGACAGCCCTGGGCAAACAGGGCGGCGTGGCTGTCGCCGAGCACGCCGTGAATGGGCACGGGCGCCGGCAAAAAGCCGCCCAGGTCCGTCGTGCCGAACAGGCCATCGGAATCGGTCACTTGCGGCAGACAGGCCACGTCGACGCCAAAGGCCTCGCACACCGGCTCGCTCCAGCAGCCACGGCGCAGGTCAAAGAGCTGCGTGCGGCTGGCGTTAGACCAGTCGCAGCGGAACTCCGCGCCGCCCGTGAGCGTCCAGACCACCCAGGCATCGATGGTGCCCAGACACAGCTCGCCTGCCGCCGCAGCCTCGGCTGCCGAGGGAACGTTCGCGAGGATCCAGGCCATCTTGCCCGCAGGGTAGTAGGGCGAGAGCACCAGACCCGTCGTGTCGCGTACCAGGTCGGCCACACCCTCGCGCGCGGCCAGCCTGTCGCACAGCTCGCGGGCACGGGCGCACTGCCACACCACGGCGTCGCAAAGCGGCTCGCCCGTCGTGCGGTTCCAGGCAACGGTGGTCTCGCGCTGGTTGGAGATGCCGATGCCGGCGACGTCGGCCGGGTCGACCCCGGTCTCCTCCACCACAGCACGCGCCACGGCCCTGTCTCTTATACACATCTGACGCTGCCGACG
>CABSMN010000032.1 GCA_902478765.1 uncultured Collinsella sp. | reverse complement strand
CAGCGTAGTCTCGTGGGCTCGGAGATGTGTATAAGAGACAGATGGTCGACACGGTCGCCGGCGCCTATGCGCCTGCCGATGCCGAGCTCATGATCGAGGGCTTCGGCGCCGCGGCCACACGCCCGGTCACGCTGCGCGCCAACACGCTCAAGGCAACCGCCGAGGACATCGCTGCGGCGCTCGATGCCGCCGGCATCGCCCACAACCCCGTCACCTGGTACCCAGACGCCTTCATCCTGCCCGAGGCCCAGGTTTCCGACCTGTGGGACCTCGACATCTACCGCGACGGCAAGATCTACTTGCAAAGTCTGTCGTCCATGATGCCGCCGTTGGTCCTGGGCGCCCAGGCAGGCGAGGACATCCTGGACATGTGCGCGGCCCCCGGTGGCAAGACGACGCAGATCGCCGCCCTCACGCAGGGACAGGCGCACCTTACCGCCTGCGAGATGAGCATTCCCCGCGCCGAGAAGCTCGAAGCCAACCTCCACCGCCAAGGCGCAAAAAACGTGCCCGTCATGCGCATCGACGCACGAGAGCTCGACGAGTTCTTCCGCTTTGACCGCATCCTGCTCGACGCTCCCTGCACCGGCACGGGCACCGTCATCAGCGGCAACGAGAAAAGCCTGCGCGGCCTGACCGAGCAGTTGCTGAGCAAGTGTGCCCGCTCGCAGCGAGCACTTCTGGACCGCGCCATGGGAGCCCTCAAACCGGGCGGCACGCTCGTCTATTCGACTTGTTCGATCTTGCCGCAGGAAAACGAGGACGCCCTGCAAGAGGCCCTCGACAAGCATATGGACTGCGAGCTCATCCCCCTCGACGGCACGCCAAGCGAAAGTGAGGCACGCCGCGCCCAGGAAGCTGGCGAGGAGCCGCGCATCGAGTCCAACGCCCTGACCGAGGCCATTGCCGCGGGTCAGGTATCGGCCATCGCCAACGGCCTGCCCGGCACGCTCACCATTCCGCCCAGCCGCGAATTTGAGGGCTTCTACATTGCCCTGATCCGAAAACGCAGCTAGCGCACGGATCCAAAACTCAACAAGCTATCTCCGTGCGCGTTTGCCCTGCTGGTCGCGATGCTGTTTAAGCATCGCGCGCTCCTTGCGTTCGGCCCTTTTGCCCTTAATGGCCGTGACCACATAGTAGATGACCGCGGCGGCAACGATTGCGCCCACACACAGGCCAATCGAGCCAAACATTGCTGTCAATTCCATACCGCGTCACCTCTCTTTTAAACGGGACATTCAAGATAGCACCTCAATACCCGCCACCACAGCTCCTTCACGTTCGCCGGCCCTTCGGTCTAACGGATGGCGCGGCGGGGAAAAATCAACTCGTCAAACGATTTAGCATTCGCAATTCCGGCTGCATCGCGCCGGCCGTCATCACATAGAATCGAGCTTCCATGGATACCCTCAACGATCTAAATGAGCGCGTCGACGCCTTCGTCGGAACCAGCTCCTTCGACACGCCTGCCGCGGCAAACGACCAAGCCCCCATCGATGTGCCCGCCGAGGTTCACGAGGACATCGTCGCCTCGGTCGATTTCTCCGAGGTCGAGCTCGCAGACGAGTTCACCGAGCCCCAGGTAGCCGTGACCCCCAACGGACTGCTCCCCATGGAGCCGCTACCCATCGACGGGCGCCTGCGCAAGGCGGCCCTTCGCATGCCCGACGAGATCGAGGAGGCCAGCGGCTTCACGCTCTTCGGCCGTCGTATCAAATCGCTCATCTACACCACCGACGTCGCGGTCATCCGCAACTCCAACGCCGATGCCGTCTTTGCCGTTTACCCCTTCACGCCGCAGCCCGCCATTACGCAGGCGCTGCTGACCGTCGCCGAGTGCCCGGTCTTCGTAGGCGTGGGCGGTGGCACCACCACCGGCAAGCGCTCCGTTCAGATGGCAGCCGTCTCCGAGATGCAGGGCGCGGCGGGCTGTGTGGTCAACTCCCCCGCCACCGCCGAGATGGTCGAGCACATCACCAACATCGCCGACATCCCCGTCATCGCCACGGTCGTTCGCTGCGACGACGATGCCCACGCCAAGGTGCGCGCTGGAGCCAAGATTCTCAACATCGCCGCCGGCAAGAACACGCCCCAGGTCCTACGCGAGCTGCGCAAGCACTATCCCAACCTGCCGCTCATCGCGCCGGGCGGCAAGACGCCCGAGAGCATCCGTGAAACCATCGCCGCCGGCGCCAACGCCATCATCTGGACGCCGCCTTCGGCCCAGCAGCTACAGACCGACATGATGCAGCGTTATCGCAAGATGAAGGAAGACGCCACACCTGTCATCTCGCACGACGATGTGCCCATTATCGACCAGGTCTCCGCCGCCGAGGTCAGCCAGGTCGAGAACATGAATCCCGACGTGCCGATTCCCGACGAGGTCATCGAGCGCGTCGCCTCGATCCACGATCATATCGAGGAGCGTCGCGCCAACCGTGGACTCAAGCCCTCGCTGCACGGCTTCTTCTTCCGCGGAAAGAAACGCTAACCCCAACAGCAAGGCCCGCCCCACAAACGTGAGGCGGGCCGTTTTCGTTTGAGCAATCATGCAGCGATGTGATGGGGCAAACTAATCCACGCGCTTGTCGCCCATAAAGAAGAGCGCCACCGTACCAGGTCCGGTATGCGAGCCAATCAGAGTACCGATGTTATTGATCTCAATCTTGCCTTTAAGCTGCGGAATCTGTTCCTCGATCAGCGCCGCAACTGCCTCGGCATCCTCGCGGCACGCCGAGTGCGATATGACGCACTTACCCGAATAATCCGCACCGTCCTGCACGTGTGCCATCATGGTCTTAGCCATCTCGGAAATCGCGCGCTTCTTAGTGCGAATCTTCTCACGTGGCGACAGCCCACCTTCGCAATCGACCGTCATAAGCGGGCAAATCTTAAGCGCCGTGCCGATGATCGCGCTCGCAGCCGAAATGCGACCGCCGCGCAGGTAGCTCGACAGATCGGTCGAGAAGAACCAGTGGTGCAGGTTGAGCTTGTGCTCCTCGATCCAGGCAGCCGTCTCGTCGAGTGAAGCCCCGCTATCGCGCACGTCGGCGGCACATTCCGCCAGCAGGCCAAAGCCCGAAGACGCCGCCAGCGAATCGATGACGCGCACCTTGCCGCCCTGGGGATAGCGATCCGCGAGCATCTGCGCCGCAACGCAAGCCGAGCCATACGTACCCGAAATACCCGACGACAACGTCAGGTGCAGCACGTCTTTACCCTCGGCAACAAGCGGCTCCCAAAACTCCTCGTACTCACCCACGCTCACCTGAGACGTCTTGGGCATGGCGCCTGCGGCAATCTGGGCAAAAAACTCGTCCGGCGTAATCGACTGATACAGATCGTCCGTATAGACAACATCGTCGATCTCGTAATGAAAACACACGACAGGGATATTGCGCGATTCAAAGAACTCCCGAGTTCGATCGGCGGCGGATTCACAGGTCAGGACAAAATCACTCATATGAGGCTCCTTACTCATTGCTGCGCAAATTATCGCACAGTGAGCCTACATACGGTACATATGTCCACTATTTACCAAATCGAACCAAAAATAGCGAACATCTTTACCACCATCGTTTCCACCGACCCCACGCATAAATATCTGAGAAAACACCCTCTATCGTCTCCACTCAACCGCCATATCTACCTCCACTAAATCGATTTACCAAACCGTTCGGCTAACAATTCGGCCGCCCATCCCCAATCGAAACAAAAGCGGCGCATACTGATAAACGTTTGACGCTGTTTATCAGTTTTACCAGCCCTATCGGAAGGTGTTTCATGGTCGCATTCGATCGCAATCCGCAAGACTTCAAGTATCTGCGCCTGCTGTCGAGACAGTTTCCCACCGAGCAATCCGCGTTTACCGAGATCATCAACCTCTCGGCCATCCTCAACCTGCCCAAAGGCACTGAGCATTTTATGAGCGACGTGCATGGCGAGTACGAAGCCTTTATGCACATCCTCAACAACTGCTCGGGCGTCGTGCGCGAGCATGTCGACGAAATCTTTGGCGAAACGCTCTCCTTTGACGAGAAGGGCGAGCTATGCACGCTCATCTACTACCCGCGCGAGAAGATCGAGCTGGTCCGCAGCCAGCGCGAGGACTCGCCCACCTGGTACAAGACGATGCTTGACCAGCTCATCATGGTCGCCCGCTCGCTTTCCAGCCGCTATACGCGCTCCAAGGTGCGTAAGGCCATCCCACGCGATTACGCCTACATCATCGACGAGCTGCTACACACGCATCCGGACGAGAACAACTATCGCGTGCGCTATCACGAGCGCATCGTGGAGTCCATTCTGGAGACCGCCAGCGCCGACGACTTTATCGAGTCGCTTGCCTCGCTCATCAAGCGCCTGGCCGTCGACCACCTGCACCTGGTGGGCGACATCTTCGACCGCGGCGGCGGCGCGGCCAAGATTATGGACCGCCTGCTCACCTACCATTCACTCGACATCCAGTGGGGCAACCACGACCTGCTGTGGATGGGCGCTGCGGCCGGTGAGCCCGCCTGCATCGCCACGGTGCTGCGCAACAACCTACGCTACGACAACTACGAGATCCTCGAGAACGACTACGGTATCTCGCTGCGTGAGCTTGTCGCCTTTGCCGATGCCACCTACACCGCCAGTGAGTCCATCACCCCGCTGATCAAGGCCATCAACGTGCTGCTCTTTAAGCTCGAGGGCCAGATTATCCAGCGTCACCCCGAGTTCGATATGACCGACCGCCTGCTACTCGACAAGATCGACCACGACACCGGCACGGTCACGCTCGCCGACGGCAGCGTGTGGCCGCTCACGACCAACGATTTCCCCACCGTCGACCCGGCGAACCCCTATACGCTCACGCCCGAGGAGCAGCACATCATCGACAAGCTCGTGTCCGAGTTTGTCACCGCCGATCACCTGCATCGCCATATCGATTTCCTCTATTCCCACGGCTCGATGTACAAGGTCGCCAACGGCAACCTGCTGTTCCACGGCTGCGTGCCGCTCAACGAAGACGGCACCTTTAGCAGCATGAACTGCCTGGGCACCTGGCACGCTGGCCGCGATTATCTCGATTTTTGCGACCACATCGCCCGCCGCGCCTGGCGCGTGGGCGACCGCGACGCTCTCGACTGGATGTGGTACCTGTGGATTGGCTTTAACTCACCCGCCAGCGGACGCCTGGTGCGCACCTTTGAGCGCGCCTATATCGCCGATAAGAGCACCTGGGTCGAGCCGATGGACCCGTACTTTACGCTTACCAAGTCGCCCTCGGTCTGCGACGACATCATGCGCGAGTTTGGCGTCGCGCCCATGGCATGTTCGCCGACCGGCCACATCATCAACGGCCACACGCCCGTTAAAACCACCAAGGGCGAGCAGCCCATCCGCGCCGAGGGCAAGCTGCTGGTCATCGACGGCGGCTTCTGCCGCGCTTACCATCCCAAGACAGGTATCGCCGGCTATACGCTCATCTCGAGCTCGCGCGGCTGCCGCCTCAAGTCGCACCGGGCCTTTACGACGGTTGCCGAGGCACTCACACGCAACGTGGACATCGAAAGCGAGACCAACCGTTTTGACCAAGCAGACCGTCGCCGCATGGTGAGCGACACCGATTCCGGAGCCAAGATCCGCAGCCAGATCCAAGACCTGCGCCAGCTGCTCGATGCATATAGAAACGGTGCTATCGAGGAGCGCGCCTAGCCCCACCCGCGGGGATTGGCTAAACTGTGCCAAGTTTGTCATCCCCACGGCGTCCCAGCGCCACCCTTAGGCAGGTACCATGCAAAAGCTCCTTGCGCAGATCATGAAGTTTGGCGTCGTCGGCGTCATTGCCACGGTCATCGACTTTGGCATCATGAATCTGCTCCACTACGGTCTGGGCCTCAACATCCTAATCGCCAACACCAGCGGCTTTATCATCTCACTCATCTTTAACTACCTCGCCAGCATGAAGTACGTGTTTGCGCACAAGGAGGGCATGAGCCGCCGCCGCGAGTTCATTATCTTTGTCGTGCTGTCCGTGATCGGCCTGGCACTCAACGACGGTATCGTGTTGACGCTCAACGCCGGCCTGGGACTCGAGGCCAATATCGCCAAGATCTGCGCCACCGCGCTTGTCATGGTCTACAACTTTGTGACCCGAAAGATCTTCCTGGAAGGCGACGAGACCAAGTAACTCGCAACCTTACAGCCTTACGATGCCCACGGATGACGCGCGTCGAGCGCTGTGTTGTTCGTGGGCTTTGCTCGTTTACGGGCAAATTTTCAACGTTTGCGGATTAGCTCTTGAAAATTTGGCGAGTTCGTATAGTTCTTGGCAAAGACCTTACGTTTCCCTTGCAAAAGCTCTAAAGTATCCTCTGCTTGATTCATCAACGCATTGGATGTGATTACGTGCGCAAGGCACTGGCACAACCTCATACCAAGCAGTTCCTCAAGTTCGCTGTCGTGGGTCTTATCTCCTTTGGCATCGACTGGGGTATGCTCATTGCGCTTGTCGAGCTGTTTCACCTCGACTTTTTGATGAGCACAACGGTTTCGTTCATCACGTCCGTCGTGGTCAACTACTGGCTCAGCATGAAGTACGTGTTCGACCATCGCGAGGGCATGAGCCGCAAGCGCGAGTTCACGATCTTCACCATCCTGTCGGTGATCGGTCTGGGCCTCAACGACCTGTATATGTTTGTGGGCGTCACGTTTTTGAGCATCGGTTACCAGGCCATGAAGGCCATCGCCACGTTCCTGGTCACCTGGTACAACTACTTTAGCCGCCGCTTCTTCCTCGAGGGCGCACGGTCGTAGTCGATTCGCTATTTGCTTGAATGTATAACCGGTTGGAATTCCCATTCCAACCGGTTTTTTGTTTGCCGAGAGACCCGGCGACCCAATCCCATTCGCATGAAAAACGGGCGGCCCGGATGTTTGTCCGAACCGCCCGTCTGGCGCGCTATGTCGAGGCCTCTAGCCTGTAACGTAATACCAGACCACGTTGTCGCCGTTGGAGAGAACGTAGTTGCTGCAGGCCGTCATAGGCGTTGTGCCGTTGACGGAGTACATCCAGCCGCTCGTACCGCCGTACTGTTTCTCCGCCAAACCACCAATCGCGGAGACATACGTGCCGTACGACGAGCCATGCGCGTTGACAGAAAGGCCCAGCGCGCACAGGGCATCGTAGACGGTAGCGCCTTCGTTAAAGGTAAAGGTGCCACCAGAAGACACAGGATTGCCCACAGCGCTCGATGTGACCGAAACCGTCACTGTTACGTAGCTGGACTCCTGCGAGCCGCTCTGGCCGCCCGAGGAGGCGTTTCCACCATTAGAGGATGAAACTCCATCAGACGACTGGCCACCGCCCGAAGAAGCACCGCCAGACGCATTGGAAGTATCACCGGCTCCCGTATTTTGGGCAGCGGATTTATCGCCAGACTTCTTGCCGTCCTGGTCCTCGGACTTCTTGTTATCCGAGTTCTTGTCCGATTCCTTGTTTGAAGACTCGGAATCGTCCTTGGACTTGGACTCATCAGAATGCTTGGACTCATCTTTTGCGTCATTCGAGGACTTGGAATCCTTGGAACTGGCCTCGCCCGAAGCGGCAGACGAGCCAGACGCCTTGGTGTCCTTGGTGACGACGCTCTCCCCCGTCACGGCCTGAATGATCCAGTCGATAGACCAGGCACCGCTTGTGGAAGGATGGACGAAACCCAGCGAGACGACAATCAGAATGGTGCACGCGGCAGTCAGAACGCCGAGGAGCGCCTTGCGGCGAGGGGCGGACGCCGCCGAAGCGGCGCCCTTTTGCTTTGCATCGTCAAGCTGGATAAACGAGGAATCTGGTTGCTTGGGGTCAGCGTCCTTGGATTTATTGGGCACAGCCCTCACCTACCGACGTTTGGTGAACACGAACACACCGACGATGGCGAGACCGATGACGCCGGCGGCGATGCCAACGATGGCGAGCGGGTTGGTGCCAGTCTCCTGCTCGGAAGCACCAGAGGACTTCTTAGCAGTGGTCGTGGATGCAGCACCCGTATCGGACTTGGAATCGGACTTCTTGTCGGACTTGCTGTCCTTCTTGTCAGACTTCTTGTCAGACTTCTTCTCGTCCTTCTTATCGGACTTATCGGAGTCCTTCTTGCCAGACTTGTTGTCCTTGGTCTCGGTCTTGGTCGACACCGTCGTCTTGGTCGTCGGCTTATGACCCGGAGCGACAGCGCCGCCAGTCTGCTGGCCCTTAGAGCCGGAACCAGTGCCGGCACCAGTACCAGAACCGTTGCCAGCGCCACCGTTGCCACCATTAGTGCCAGAACCGCCATTGCCGCCAGGGTTAACAGCATTCTTGGTCCACTTGGCGTACAGCGTCAGATCGGCCGTCACCGGCGTACTGAAGTCATACGCCTGCGTGCAAGCCTCATCGGTGAACCAACCGCCGAAAGTGTAGCCGTCGCGCGTCGGATCGGCCGGCTTGACCAGCTTGCCGTCGGCCGTAGTCTGGAAGTCGACCTTAGAACCCTCGCCAGTCTCAAACGAGACCTTAACGCCACCGCTCAGCTTGAAAAGCGTGCCGGAATCGTTGATGTAGTAGAGGTTACCCTTGGCATCGCAGGCAATCGGCGAGTCACAGTAATTGTTGTGTCCCGCTGCGCTAAACGCACCGGTCGCCTGTGCGTCACCCATCTTGTAGCGATACACGCCACCGCCCGAGGTGTAGTTCACATAGTCGGAAGTCGCACCATAGTTGACAGTGAAATAAACGTACGTGTCATCCGCCTGGACACTCACGAGCGGTGCGCCCTTGATGCCACCGGCAGGAAGCACGGAGCCATCGGCAGACGAAACCAACGTCGTAGCAAAGTCATTATCAAGGTCGACAATCGCCAGCGCCGAACCGCCAGAAACCTCGCCACCGACAATCAGCTTATTGCCATACAGCGTGGGCATGCAGGCACAACCCGTAAGACCAAGATCTGTCTCTTATACACA
>CABSMN010000031.1 GCA_902478765.1 uncultured Collinsella sp. | reverse complement strand
CCGCCATCATCGGCGAGGGCATCCAGGCCTTCACCGTTCCCGGCTCCGTCGCCGAGGACCGCAAGGTCGGTCTGGGCCACGGCAACCTGGGCGCTATGCTGCTCTCCGACGACACCGAGTGCTTCGCCTTCCTGGCCGGCCATGAGTCCTTCGCTGCCGCTGAGGGCGCTATCGGCCTGGCTCTGAACGCCAACAAGGCTCGCAAGAAGCCGCTGCGCGTTATCCTTAACGGTCTGGGCAAGGACGCCGCCCAGATCATCGCCCGCATCAACGGCTTCACCTATGTGAAGACCCAGTTCGACTACTACACGGGCGAGCTCAAGGTCGTCGAGACCATCCCCTACTCCGATGGTCCCCGCGCTGCCGTTAACTGCTACGGCTCCGACGACGTCCGCGAGGGCGTTGCCATCATGTGGCACGAGAACGTCGACATCTCGATCACCGGTAACTCCACCAACCCCACGCGCTTCCAGCACCCCGTCGCTGGCACCTACAAGAAGGAGCGCCTCGAGGCTGGCAAGAAGTACTTCTCCGTCGCTTCTGGTGGCGGCACTGGCCGTACCCTGCACCCGGACAACATGGGCGCCGGCCCTGCCTCTTACGGCATGACCGACACCATGGGCCGTATGCACTCCGACGCCCAGTTCGCCGGTTCTTCCTCCGTGCCTGCGCACGTCGACATGATGGGTCTCATCGGCATGGGCAACAACCCCATGGTCGGTGCCACCGTCGCCTGCGCTGTCGCCGTCGAGGAGGCCCTCAAGGCCTAATCGCGCCCGCGCGATGCTCATATAGTTGAGCTTTAGAGCCGCTACCCACCCGGGTAGCGGCTCTTTTTGTTTGCGCTGTCGCAGGGTAGCTAATGCCGATATATCAGTTGGGGCGAAATACGAGATGTGATGAGACGGAGCGCCAGAGCGTCCATGACGCCCACCTGCCATATGTGCCCTTTACCGATTTGCCGAGTCTTTGCGGCCCCATTGCCGATCACCCGTGCGACAATGCGCCGGACGAGAAAGGAATCCGATGGAATCGACTGACGTACTGGTAATTGGATCTGGCATTGCGGGCCTTTGCGCCGCCATCGAAGCGGCACGCACGGGTGCAACCGTCACTGTGGCAAGCGCCGGAAAGACTATGAGTGGATCGAGCTTCTTCCCCGGAACCTGGGGCCTGGGGCTTATCGGACCCGTTAACGAAGACGACGAACAAGACCTCATCGATACCATCCAGACCGTTGGTGGCGGCGTCGCCGACCCCGATCTTGTCCAGACGTTTGTCCACAGCATTCCCCAGGCAATTGAATGGCTCGAGCAAGACCTGGGTGTTGAGCTCCAGCGTCCGCAAAGCGCTGAAAGCGCTCAGCAAAAGCAATTTATCCCCTGCTTTGACCACAAGACGCGCATGTGGCGCGGCCTCACCCGCAAGCCCCTTGAGGACGCTCTGACGACCCGGATCGAGTCGCTCGGCATTCGCCTGCTCCCCCGCCATGAGCTTATCGACCTTGTTGAGGACACGAACGGCAGAATAACCGGAACCATGCTCTACGACCTCACCGAAAATCGAATCGTGCCCTTTGCTGCCAAGGCCACGATCATCGCAACCGGTGGCACAGGCGGCCTGTTCGAGCGCAGCCTTACGTCGGCTGATGTGCTCAGCTCCTCGCAGGCCATCGCGCTGGCGCACGGCGCAACACTTACTAATATAGAGTTCATGCAGATGATGCCCGGCTTCATCGAGCCCAAGCGCAACCTGGTCTTCAACGAGAAAACCTGGCGCTACGTACATGTAGACCAGCCGGTAGATATTGCCGACGACAAGCTGGACGACCTGCTCGAGCAGCGCTCTGGATATGGTCCCTTCACGTCACGCTTGGCCTCCCGCGCCATCGATCTCGTCATCGATCAGGCAGGTGTCGAAGGCCTGGCACTCCACTACGACTTTCCCCGCGAGGATGTCCCAGAGTTTGTGCAGACCTTTGCCACCTGGCTGCAAGACGAGCACGGCATCGCCCCGACTGACGAGATGCGCGTTGCGATGTATGCCCACGCCGCTAACGGCGGCATCAAGATCGATAAGACCGCGCAAACGGGCGTTGAGGGCCTCTACGCTTGCGGTGAGGCGACAGGCGGCATGCACGGCGCCGACCGCATCGGAGGCCTGTCGAGCGCCAATGGCATCGTATTCGGGCGTATCGCGGGCGCATCGGCGGCTCGAGCAGCACTGGACGCTCCCGAGGCGGCCGCTCCGATGGATATTGCCCACCCCCAGTATGGCATTGCCGCAACAGATGCCGAACGCCTGACACACAGCCTAAGGCACACGATGAGCACCTATTGCATGATCAACAGGACCGAAACAGGCCTATCCGAGGCACTACACGAGCTTGAGGGCTTGAAGACGGAGGCAACGACCTTGAGCGCACAGAAAGCCCAGGACAGCGAAGTCGCAGCCCTCGCCCGCCTGCAATCGCAGATTCAACTAGCACAGGAAATGGTCAAAGCCATGCGCAAACGAACCGAAAGCCTCGGATCGCACTATCGTTCGAATTAAACTGGACACCTATCTAAAGCAGAGCACAACTAATCGATATCTATGGGCCCCGTGAGCTCGAAGTGGCACGGGGCCCATTCGTGTCCGTACGGCAGCGTATCCTTATTCTGAATATGGAGCGGGCAAAGCCCACATAGACAATAGGCCAGCGAGGAGGAGATATCGACAGTAGAGATATCGAGAAGTGGCGTGTCGAACTTGATAGCTACGCCAATGTGGAAGACGGCGTTGAGTATTGGCTCGCACGAGATTTAATGGAACCCATGGGGTACACGCGATGGGAAAACTTCGCCGAAGTTGTTAAGAGGGCAAAAGTCTCGTGCGAAACAAACAAAACTCCAGTTGATTCCCATTTTCGTGACACCACGAAAATGGTAATTGCCGGTGTCGCCGCTCGACAGGTTAAAGACTACAAACTTACGCGCTATGCATGCTATTTAATCGCCCAGAACGGAGATTCAAACAAGCCAGAGATTGCGCTCGCCCAGGCATACTTTGCCGTGCAGACGCGCCGCCAAGAGCTCATAGAGCAGCGCTTCGCAGAGATTCAGCGCTTACAGGCGCGTCACTCGCTATCCGATTCAGAGAAACAGCTCTCGGGTATTGCATTCAAACGCGGCGTAGACTCCAAAGGATTCGCGATCATCAAGTCGAGGGGCGATGAAGCGTTATTCGGCGGCAGAAGCACGGCGGAAATGAAGCAGCAGCTCGGCATACCCAAGAGTGCGGCATTGGCGGACAGGTTAGCCGATGTCCTCATCAAAGCAAAGGACCTTACGAACTCGATGACGGCCTTCAACGCCGAGGAACACGACCTGTACGGTCTGGACCAGATCAAGCAAGAGCACGTCGAGAACAACACAAGCGTGCGTGGCAGCCTCATCGACCGCGGAATTGTACCCGAGAACCTACCGCCTGCCGAAGATACAAAGAAGCTCGAACGTCGCGTGAAAGCAGACGAGAAAAAGCTCAAGGAGGGTACAGACGGATTCACCGACCCCCAGGGCAGGCTCGACTTGTAAAGCGTCTGTGCCCTTACGGGTTCGGCCCCATGCGAGGTTAATAAAAAAGACGGCCAACCGAAGTTGACCGTCTTAACAATCTTTGGTGGGCCGTCAGGGGGTCGAACCCTGGACCTTGGGATTAAGAGTCCCCTGCTCTACCAACTGAGCTAACGACCCAAAGCTAAAGTCCGTCGTAGCGGACTTTAGAGGAGATATCGTATGGTGGGCCGTCAGGGGGTCGAACCCTGGACCTTGGGATTAAGAGTCCCCTGCTCTACCAACTGAGCTAACGACCCGATATCAACACGAAGCAAGAACTGGGGTGGGTAAAGGGACTCGAACCCTCGACCTACGGGACCACAACCCGTCGCTCTAGCCAACTGAGCTACACCCACCGTGTCCTGTGCGCTTCGCGCTCGACTATTATTGCAAGGAACGCCACGCGATGCAAGCCCCAATTTTCAAGAATTTTGAAAAGAGTTTTTCGAGACCATTTCGAGCAATTCCCACCGGTTTCATAGGAGTAAACTTGCCCCACTGCAAATGCTCGAAAGGACAAGCATGAAAGAACTCTCCAACCGTACGGCAACGTTTACCGATTCGGTCATCCGCCGCATGACGCGCATCTCCAATAAGTATGGCGCCGTCAACCTGTCGCAGGGCTTCCCCGACTTCGATCCCCCGGCGCAGCTGCTCAACAGCCTGAGCGCCATCGCCGGCGACCCCAAGCCGCTCTATCACCAGTACTCCATCACCTGGGGCTCCCAGGCCATGCGTGAGGCGCTTGCCGCCAAGCAGGAGCACTTTATGGGCATGCCGATCAACCCCAACGAGAACATCGTGGTCACCTGCGGCTCCACCGAGGCCATGATGGCCGCCATGATGACGGTCACAAACCCCGGCGACAAGGTCGTCATCTTCTCGCCATTCTACGAGAACTACGGCGCCGACACGATCCTCTCGGGTGCCGAGCCCATCTACGTGCCGCTTAACCCACCTGCGTTCGACTTTGACCGCGAGACACTCGAGGCGGCGTTCCGCGACAACGATCCCAAGGCCATCGTCCTGTGCAACCCTTCCAACCCCTGCGGCAAGGTCTTTACGCGCGAGGAGCTCACCTTAATCGCCGACCTCTGCAAAAAGTACGACGCCTACTGCATTACCGACGAGGTATACGAGCACATCGTCTACGCGCCCCACGAGCACGTCTATATGGCCACGCTGCCCGGCATGTTCGATCGAACCATCAGCTGCAGTTCGCTGTCTAAGACGTACTCCATCACCGGCTGGCGTCTGGGCTACACCATCGCCCCGGCCCAGATCACCGAGCGCATTAAAAAGGTCCACGACTTCCTCACCGTGGGTGCTGCCGCTCCCCTGCAGGAAGCTGTCGTCACCGCCCTCAAATTCGACGACAGCTATTACCAGGAGGTCCTCGACCTCTACACCGCCAAGCGCGACCTATTCTGTCAGGGGCTCGATAGCATCGGTCTTGAGCACAACGTGCCGCAGGGCGCCTACTACGTGATGATGGATATCTCTGAGTTTGGCTACGACAGCGACCTCGAGTTCTGCGAGGACCTGGCCTCAAAGGTGGGCGTGGGCGCAGTGCCCGGCTCGAGCTTCTTCCGCGAGCCCGTCAACCATCTGATTCGTTTCCACTTTGCCAAGCGAGACGAGACGCTTAACGCGGCACTGGAGAACCTCAAGTCTCTACGTGATAAAATCAAGCCGCGCGGGTAAGGACGGTCAGTAACTAAAGGCACTAAAGAAACCTCGTGAACCCGTTGGGCCATGAGGTTTCTTTTTATAGCGACCTCATTTATTTTTTAGAGCGCTATACTTTAGTCACGGAGCAACTCGTCCAGAGAGGAATACTATGGCAGAGCAGCAGCTTATCGGAGCGCTCGAGGCCGGCGGCACCAAGATGGTCTGCGCCACGGGCTATGCAGACGGCACGGTCCTGGAACGCGAGCAGATTGCGACCACGACCCCGCAGGAGACCGTTGAGGCCGTCAACGCATGGTTTGCCGACAAGGACATCGCCGCGCTGGGCATCGGCGCCTTTGGCCCCACCGCAGTCAACCCTGCCTCGTCCCAATACGGCAAGATCCTGGAGACGCCCAAAACGGCATGGCGCTACTTTGACCTGCTGGGCACCATCCAAAACGAGCTCAATATTCCCTGCGGCTACGACACCGACGTCAACGTCGCCTGCCTGGGCGAGGTCACCTTTGGTTGCGCCCAGGGCCTCACTGACGTGGTGTATCTGACCATCGGTACCGGCGTGGGCGCCGGCGTGCTCTCGGGCGGTAAGCTCGTGCACGGCATGATGCATCCCGAGGCCGGTCACATCCTGGTCACGCGCGACCCGCGCGACACCATCGGCGAGCACAGCGGCTGCCCCTTCCACGACAACTGCCTCGAGGGCCTCATCGCCGGTCCCGGCGTCAAAAAGCGCTGGGGTGGCAAGAGCGCCGGAGAGATGGCCGATGACCCGGAGGCCATGGACCTGCTCGCCGGCTATCTGGCGCAGGCGCTCATGACCTACATCCTGTGCTACGCACCGCAAAAGATCGTCATCGGCGGCGGCGTGGCCGACCACACCCCCATCGTGCCGCTCGCGCGCAAGAAGTGCGCCGAGATGCTCAACGGCTACATCGTCACGCCCGAGATGGCCGACATCGATAGCTATATCGTCAACAACAGCCTCGAGGGCAAACAGGGCATTATGGGCTGCTTGGCCCTGGGCGCTCAGGCGCTTCAGTAGCAGACGCACCCACAGGGCGTGGCGCGCCCGGCAAATCCGACCTACGGAACGACGCCACCACGCCTCATATAAGCCCTCAAATAAAAAAGGCCGCCTAGGACCAAACAATACGTCCTAGGCGGCTTTTTTGGCGCGCATCAGCGGCCGTAAGAGATATCGGAGCACAACGCCCGTTGCCGCACCACAGCAGTCGATCATCACATCGGTGATCATGCCGGCGCGTCCCGGCACAAAGAGCTGAATCGTCTCGTCGATCGAAGGAATCAGCAGCAGGAACACCGCCGTGGGCAGCAGCACGTCAAAGGTGCGCCGGCCCTCAAAATCAAAGGCGTGCGTTGCCAAGATGCCGAGCACCATATACTCGGTAAAATGCGCGCATTTGCGAACAACAAAGTTGGTCACCCATTCATATGGAAGTCCCACGCCGCGCAGGAAACCGCGGATAGCTTCCATGACCGTTAGGCTCAGCGAACCCGACCCCGAGCCGGGAACCAGCGAATTGCCCCAGATCAAGAGCGCCATCAGGCAGGTCACGACCGCCCATTTTCGATTGATCTTAACCATGCAGAAGTTATGCCTCCGCGCGGAGCGGCGCGAAGCTGGCGGTACCGCCCTCGATAACGCTCAGATAGGCACGGCCCGTACGCTTGGCGGTAGAGGACTGCAGGCGCTCGATCTCTTCCTCGAGGATCTGATTGACGCGCTCGTGACGACGATTTTCCATAATGCCGGCGGCAATAGCCTCGGCTCGCTCGATGCCCTCGCGCGAGATACGGGCGGTATCCTCGGGGAACACAGCGCTGTGACGGCCGACATAGGCGGGTGCAGCAGGCTGAGGGGCAGCGACGGGAGCGGGAGCTGCAACAGGAGCAGGCTCGTCGATCTCGTCCAGAATCGCGGTGGCAGCGGCCCACATGTCCTCGTGGCCCGAGTAATCGGCCATGGGGACATCAACCTCGAGCGAGGCATCCGGAAGGTCGCCGGTGTCGATGCGATCTTGGGCATCAATCGATGCGGTGATGGCTGCAGGCTCATCGAGGTCATCGAGATCGATGTCCGCGGCACCGAAAATGATAGGCATGCTGGCGAGGTTTGCGTTGTACGGCGCAGCCTCAGCCGCCTGCTGCTGGGCAGGAGCGCCCCAAAGCGAGCTTTCGGCGGCACGGCGGGCGGCAACGGCCTCCTCGTCCGCGGTCATGGCTTCATCAACGTACGAATTATCGGCAGAAGCGTTCACGTCCGCCGAGGTGGCGCTGCAGGCGTTATTGGCTGCCGCGTTGGCAACGAGTGCCACAAAAGCCGCCGTGCTGCCCGCAGGGGCGGCCTGGGAGCCAGACACGGCGCGTGCCGCTGCGGCGATGTCGTCGCGATTGAAGGAGCCGGTCTGCCCGCCGTTGGTGAGCTCGTCGATGGCGACTTGATAGACGTCGCGCGAGCGCGCAGGGTCGCAGCTCACCGGCGAATCGTCGTCGAGCATACTGTCGATCATGGACCAAGCCTCGGCCTCGTCCATGGCATCTGCGGCTCGAGCGATGGTAGGGACACCATCATCGGCATGACGGCGCTGGAACGCACCAGTCAGGCCGGAAAGGAATGCCGAGGTAGACTGCTCCGACTGAGCCTGAGAAGCAGAAGCGGCAGCATATGGAGTCGCATCCTGCTGCTGAGCTGGAATCGAGGCGGTCTTGAACTCGCTTTGATGCTGATTGAGATTGGCGGCACCGCCCATGGCATCGGGCTGGAACAGACGCTCTTCACGCTGCGCACGGTACTCGGAGATACCCAGCGAGGCGGCATAGATGCCCACGCCCGCCACCGCACCGACGGCAAAGGGAACAGCGCCCGCGACAACCGTCTCGTTGACCGACGAGAACGGCAGCGTCGCGGCATACATCACCACGGGGGCGGCAAGGCCGATCCCGCAGGAAAGTCCGGCAAGGACTGCTCGTTGTGTTGCATCAGAAGAAGCCATGAGCTCTCCCCATCTTCCAGCACCCAAATCGCATCATTCAGTTGGCTGCGCGAGAGAAGATGAAGCGGGGCTATGCCCCAAAGCAACGGTATATGGTTCGTTTCATCTGCGTTTTCCGTCGCGAAGCTTAAAAGCTATTATGCGAAACCGCCCTGCCGATTGCAAGCGACGATGTCGGATTGAAACGGGAAACCTGCTGCTCGTCGGTCTTACGGTCAAAAATAAGCGCGGAGCGGCGCTATAGAAAAGGGCCGAGGCTCAAAGCCCCGACCCTTTATCGCATTGATGACTATCGCTGCGCGCGGATGACAACCTAGAACGTCTGCTCGTAGTCGCTGTGTTTTTTGGCCGAACGCACCAGGAACTCCTGGTTGGTGTTGGTGCCCTTAAGACCCTTGATAAACGATGCGGCTGCGCGCTCGGTGTTGTTCATGCCGGCAAGAATGCGACGCAGGCCAAAGACAAACGGACGCATCTGCTCGTCGACCAACAGGTCCTCGTTACGCGTACCGGAGGCAACGGGGTCGATAGCCGGGAAGATGCGGCGGTCGGCCAGGTCGCGGTCGAGCTTAAGCTCCATGTTGCCGGTGCCCTTGAACTCCTCAAAGATGACCTCGTCCATCTTGGAACCGGTGTCGATGAGGGCAGAGGCCAGGATGGTAAGCGAGCCACCGTTCTCGATATTGCGGGCTGCACCCAGGAAGCGCTTGGGCGGATATAGGGCTGTCTCTTATACACATCTCCGAGCCCACG
>CABSMN010000030.1 GCA_902478765.1 uncultured Collinsella sp. | reverse complement strand
GGACGAGGCCGAGCGTGCGACCGAGGGTGAGGCGGTGCCTATTGGGTCCACGGAGCCTATTGAGCTCTCACGCGCCATCTACGCGGTTGAGCAGCGCCTTGAACAGGTCGCCCGTCAGGCGAATGTGACGATAGGTCATGAAACCAAGCCCGTGGTCATCGAAGGCGTGTCGCGCTTGATCGACGAGCTCATCTATAATCTGGCAAGCAACGCCATCCGCTACAACCGACCCGGCGGTACGGTTACGCTGCAGTGCGGTACCAACGACGAGGGCCATCCGTTTCTCGCGGTCGCCGACACGGGAATCGGCATCGCACCCGAAGAGCAGGGCAAGGTGTTTGAGCGGTTCTATCGCGTGGACAAGAGTAGGTCCAAGGCGCGTGGCGGAACTGGCTTGGGGCTTGCCATTGTCAAGCATGCCGCGCTGTATCATCACGCCACGCTCGATCTGTCGAGCGAGTTGGGCGTGGGAACCACCATTACGGTGACGTTCCCCGTGCAGCAGGACGAGCCGTTCGCGTAGCGGTAACGATATGGATATTGACATGAACGCCGCATCTGTCTTTCGGGTGCGGCGTTGTTGTGCAATTTTACGGACGCTTCCGGCATTTTTACCGTAGAGGCTGTTTCTTATGTATAGAGTTTGGTCTCGGTAAAAAGATGCGATAACATACGGACAGTTTTGTCAATACGAACTGGGGAACTGAAAGGCAAGCTGCATGACCCTTCTCGAATTGTTCCAGCTGCTGAAAAAGCACCTTAAGCTGGTCATCACCCTTCCGGTGGTTTGCGCGATCGCCATGGGCATCGTGTCCTTCGCTGCGATGGATAACACCTACACCGCCACGACGAGCATGTACATTCTCGCCAAGACCGACGATAGCGGTCAGATGAGCTACAACGATCTCTCGGCGAGCCAGATGCTTTCCAACGATATCGCCACGCTGCTCGATAGCGATAGCGTTAAGAGTGGTGCTGCCAATGAGCTGGGCCTTTCCGATCTGGATGACTACAAGGTCTCTGTTTCCTCCGAGACGACCACGCGTGTCATTACGCTTTCGGTCACCGGCACCGATGCCAAGGAGACGGCTGAGGTCGCTAAGGCCATGGCCAGCTCGGTGAGTACGGTCGCCCAGAACGTCGGCGCTGCCCAGAGCATCAACGTTATCGACGAGGCCAAGACCCCCGAGGCCCCCAGCGGTCCCAAGCGCATGCTGTACGTTGCCGTCGCGTTCCTCGCGGGCATCTTTATCGCAGTTGCCTATGTCGTCCTGGCAGACATGCTCAACACCCGCATCCGCGGTGCCGAAGAGGCAGAAGAGCTCCTGGGTATTCCCGTTGTTGGCCGAATTCCGGCTATGAAAGGTGGTAAATAGGCATGGCTAAGGCAAAGAATACCGATAAGCTCGTTGTACAGAATGCCGCCAAGACCCTTCTGGCCAACATCCGCTTTGCGAGCGTGGACGACCCCATTCGCACCATCACCGTTACGTCCTCGATTCCCAACGAGGGCAAGTCTACGGTTTCCATCAACCTTGCCCAGGCTATCGCCACCAGCGGCAAGAGCGTCCTGCTGGTCGAGGCTGATATGCATCGCAGGTCCCTTGCCGATATGCTCGGCGTCCGCTCCCGCGGCGGACTCTATGCAGTCCTTTCCGAGCAGGTTTCTATTGACCAGGCGATTGTCGAGACGGGTCAGAAGAACTTCTACTTCCTCGATGCCGAGCCGCATATTCCCAATCCTGCCGACATCATCGTCTCTCACCGCTTTGCCAAGCTGGTAAAGGCACTGTCCGCCAAGTTCCAGTACGTCATCTTTGATGCTCCCCCGGTCGGCACCTTCATCGATGCTGCCGAGATCGCAAGTCTGACCGACGGTGCACTTTTTGTCGTGCGTGAGGATTTCACCAAGCGCGAGGAGGCGCTCAACGCCATCGGTCAGCTTAAGAAGTCCGAGAAGGTCAAGCTCATCGGTACCGTTATGAACTACTGCGAGACCGAGACCAGCGAGTACTACTACTCCTACTACACCAAGGACGGTAAGAAGGTGAAGAAGGGCTCCGACGATCAGGGGACTTCCAAAAAGGGCATCTTCACCAACCGAGCAAACGTTTAGCTGATTAAGGCCGATTTATGCGTGACATTCATTGCCATATCTTGCCGGGTGTAGACGACGGCGCCGCCGATCTCGATGAGAGCCTGGCGATGCTCGAGGCTGCCAAGCGGGCCGGTGTTACCAGAATCGTTTGCACTCCGCACTGTCGTGATCCTTATTTTGATTACGACAAAATGTGGGATGCCTTTGAGCTGCTGCGTGATAACGCCGATGGTTTTCCGCTCCAGATGGGCTTTGAGGTCAACCATCGTAAGCTTGTCGAGCTTGGTATTGATGCCGCGGAGCACTTGCATTTCGATGGGACCAATGAGTTTCTGCTCGAGCTTTCGACCCATGCCGATGCGTATGCGTTTAGAGAGTACGAGAACACGATTTACGATTTGCAGTGCCTTGGCTACCAGGTGATCATCGCTCATCCTGAGCGTTATCGCGCGGTCCAAAAGGATGTGAGCGTGGCGGAGCGTCTGGTCGATATGGGTTGTAAGCTGCAGGCTTCGGCGGACTTTATTGCCGGCGGTCGTTTTGGTCGCGAGAAAAAGCCTGCACAGCGTCTGTTCGATCAGAACCTGTACAGCTATATCGCGAGCGATGCCCATAACGTGGGTCATTACGACTGCCTGGCAAAGGCTCGCGCGAAGTTCAGCGTGCGCGGAGCTCATTTTCGCTAAAATCTGTCCCTAACGTTCGCATTGAATGAAGGGGCAGCCATGGATATCCAACTTAAAACGGGATGCTTTGAAGACGCGGCGCTGGTGCGCCGCGTCGTTTTTATGGATGAGCAGGGCTACGAGAATGAGTTTGACGCTATCGACGAGGCTCCGAGCTGCATCCATGTGACGCTGTACGTGGACGGCGAGCTCGCCGGTTGTTCGCGCGTGTTTCCTGAGGAGCTGGAGCGCGTAGCCGACGCGGAGGCACCGGTGTCGCCGGCGTGCGAGATGGACGAAGGCGTTGCGGCAGGGGAGACCTACATTATGGGCCGCGTAGCTGTGCTGCCGAGCATGCGCCGTCGTGGTCTGGCGAGCAAGATTGTCGAGGCCAGTGATACGTGCGTGCGTGATGCCGGCGCCAAGCTCATTAAGCTGCATGCGCAGGAATACGTGCTGCCGCTCTATATAAAGGCGGGTTACACGCAAATTGCCCCGGTAGACTACGAAGACGAGGGCCAGCCCCATGTTTGGATGGCCAAGCGCGTAGATGGCAGATAGGGACGTTCCTTTCCTGCCGGCAGTTGGGGACACTCCTTGGTAATCGGTGCATCGGAGCGCTTAGACATACAGTTTTTCGATTCCGTATGTATATATGCGCGCTAATGGGTTATAAAATCTAAGTCTGAACATAGCAGGTCTGCGATGCGGCTCGGGCAACCGGGCCGTTTTTGCGGACGGGGGTAGCGCGAAAGGACTGCACATGCGTCAATTTAAGACCGAGAGCAAAAAACTGCTCGACCTCATGATCAACTCCATCTACACCAATAAGGAAATCTTCCTGCGCGAGCTTATCTCCAACGCGAGCGACGCCGTCGACAAGCTCAACTTTAAGAGCCTGCAGGACCCGAGTGTCAAGCTCGACCAGGGCGACCTGGCTATTCGCGTCTCTTTTGATAAAGACGCCCGCACCATTACCATCTCGGATAACGGCATTGGCATGACCGCCGAGGAGCTCGAGCGCAATCTGGGCACCATCGCCCATTCCGGCTCCGAGGAGTTTAAGACTGAGAACGCCGAGCAGCAGGGTTCCGATGTCGACATCATCGGTCAGTTTGGCGTGGGTTTCTACTCCGCCTTTATGGTCGCCAGCCACGTGAAGGTCGTCAGCCGCGCTTATGGCGAGGATACCGCCCACGTTTGGGAGTCCGACGGTCTTGAGGGCTACACCATCGAGGATGGCGAGCGTGCTGAGCACGGTACCGATGTCATCCTGACGCTGCGCGAGAACGAGAAGCTCGACGCCGACGGCGAGGCCGAGACCTACGATCGCTTCCTGACCGAGTGGGGCCTCAAGAGCCTGATTCAGCAGTACAGCAACTATGTGCGCTACCCGATTCAGATGATGGTGAGCAAGAGCCGCCAGAAACCCAAGCCCGAGGACGCCGGCGACGACTACAAGCCCGAGTACGAGGACTACCAGGAGCTCGAGACCATCAACTCCATGACGCCGATTTGGAAAAAGCGCAGCTCCGACGTTGAGCAGAAGGATTACAACGAGTTCTACAAGTCCACGTTCCACGACTTTGACGATCCCGCGCGCACTATCAGCTTCCATGCCGAGGGTACGCTTGAGTACGATGCGCTGCTGTTTGTGCCGGGTCGCGCCCCGTTCGATCTGTACAGCAAGGACTACGAGAAGGGCCTGGCGCTCTACAGTTCCAACGTGCTGATTATGGAGAAGTGCGACGACCTGCTGCCCGACTACTACAACTTTGTGCGCGGTGTCGTGGACTCTGCCGACGTGACGCTCAATATTTCGCGTGAGACGCTGCAACAGAACCGTCAGCTCAAGGCCATTGCCAAGCGTGTCGAGAAGAAGATCACTGCCGATCTTGAGGACATGCGCGACAACGACCGCGAGGCATACGAGAAGTTCTTTGAGAACTTTGGTCGCGGTCTGAAGTACGGCATCTACTCGAGCTACGGCATGAAGGCCGATGAGCTCGCCGACCTGCTACTGTTCTGGTCTGCCAAGGAACAGAAGATGATTACCCTGGCCGAGTATGCCAAGGGCATGCCCGAGGATCAGAAGGCCATCTACTACGCCGCCGGCGATTCGCGCGAGCGCTTGGCCAAGATGCCCGTGGTAAAGGGCGTGCTCGACCGCGGCTATGACGTGCTGCTGCTGACGCAGGATGTGGATGAGTTCACGTTCCAAGCTATGCGTGAGTACGTTGCCGCCGATATGCCCAAGATCTACGAGGACGACGCAGCTCGCGAGGCTGCCGAAAAGGCTGTGGCCGACGGTGCCGAGCCCGAGGTCGAGGATCGTCATCTGGAGCTCAAGAACGTCGCGACCGGTGATCTTGACCTGGCGACCGAGGACGAGAAGAAGGAGGCCGAGGACGCCACCAAGGAGAACGAGGACCTCTTTAGCGCTATGAAGGAGGCACTCGGTGACAAGGTCGAGAAAGTTGCCGTTTCCGCGCGCCTGACCGATGCCCCCGCTTGCATCACCACCGAGGGCCCGCTTTCGCTCGAGATGGAGAAGGTACTCCAGAAGGGACCCGAGGGCGCGCCCGACGGTATGCCCAAGAGCCAGCGCGTGCTCGAGCTCAACGCCAAGCACCCGGTCTTTTCCAAGCTCGTCGCCGCTCAGAAGGCGGGCGACGCCGACAAGATCAAGCAGTACTCCGGTCTGCTCTATGACCAGGCCCTGCTGGTCGAGGGCATTCTCCCCGAGGATCCCGTTGCCTTCGCGGCGGCTGTTTGCAACTTGATGTAGTTAGGTATTTACGCGGTTTTACCAAACCGCGTAACGGCTCGACGCTGCCCTCAGTTCCGCCGTTCTAACGAACGGCGGACCAGTCGACGCTGCGCGGGCGCCAGAGCGACAACTTGTCATTCAAAGAGGACGGCATGACCAGAAGGTCTATGCCGTCCTCTTTTCATGCCAATTTGTTCGCTCTGGCGCCCGCTCGCTGGCATTGCCAAAACATCGACGTTGCCGTGGTCCTAAGTAGTCATTGGGGACGTTCTTGTTTGACTAGTCGTTTAAGAACGTCCCCGATGACTATTTGAATTGCTAATTTGTGCGGGTTGTGGTTTTGTGACCTGCTGAAATTTAGGATACTGTACAACTGTACGTTAATTTGTCTTCGTAGTATATTGCTACCCGCAAAACTCAATACCATTGTGCTCTGAGACGCTAAAGCGCCTACGTACAATGGTTGTCGATAGTACGATTCGATTTAACGACAGGATGGATGGTCCAAGCGTGAGTCTCGGCAGCAAACTATCCAATGCAAAGGTGTCCTTTGCGATATTTAAGCGCGACATTAAGCGACTGCTTGTGAACCCCGTCGCCTTGGTGGTTACCCTTGGCGTGTGCGTTATTCCCTCGCTGTATGCCTGGTACAACATCGTGGCCAACTGGGATCCGTACGGAAACACCCAGGGTATCAAGATTGCCATCGCCAACAACGATCGGGGCACCCAAAACGACTTGGTGGGCGAGCTCAACGCGGGCGACCAGGTTGTCGATCAGCTCAAGGAGAACGATCAGCTGGGCTGGACCTTCGTCGATTCGGCGTTCGATGCCAAGGAGGGCGTCGAGAGCGGTGAGTACTATGCGGCCATCGTAATCCCCAAGAACTTCTCGGATAACCTGGTTTCGATGCTCGACGGTAACTACCATCAGCCCAAGCTTACGTACTACGTCAATGAGAAGAAGAGCGCTATTGCGCCCAAGGTTACCGACACCGGTGCAAGCACCATCGAGGAGCAGATCAACTCGGAATTTGTCTCCACGGTGGGCGAGACCGTTGCCAGCATTGCCAAGGATGCCGGAGTCGATTTAAAGGACAAGGCAACCCAGACTCAGGATTCGTTGGCAAGTTCTGTCTCCGAGGCATCCGATACCTTGGGCGAGGTGCGCGATTCGATTGGCGACATGAATGCCGCCATCGATAAGACGAGTGGCGCTATCGCCTCGGCTGATGCGGCACTTGCCGGCATGCAGGGTCAGGCGCCGTCACTGACGCAAGCGATCTCTCAGGGCAACGACCTGCTGGGTGAAGCTCGCACCACGGCGGGCAACTCTATCGCCTCGCTCTCCAAGGCGCTCTCGGAAGGCAGCCTTGCGCTCACCAAGACGTCGGCCTCCGCGAACGCTGCCATCGGCAAGCTGACGGGCACGGTCACATCTACGACCACCCGTATCGACAACTCGCTCGAGTCTCTCCAAGCGACGATCGACCACAATAAGGCCGTTATCGGGCACTTGGAGATTCTCGCCAATGACACGTCGACAGGTTCCGAGGAAATTGACGCGCGCATTGTATCGACCATCAATACGCTCCGTGAGCAGAACGAGAAGTTGCAGAGCATCAAGGACGGTCTGTCCGCGCAGTCGAGCGCCATGGCGAATGACGCCGCGGCTGTCTCGGGTGCCAGCGACGCTATCAATAACGCAATTCAGACCGGTGCGACCAACCTTGGCCAGGCCCAGACGGACCTGGGTCAAAACGCGCTGCCGAAGGCCTCGAGCGCGCTTGATTCCTTTGCCGCCGTCTCGGGTGATTTGACGGGTATCGTATCTGGCCTCACGCCCACGATTGCAAGCGCGCGCGGCACGTTGGCGCAGCTTAGCGCTACGCTCGGCCAGGCCAAGGCCACGCTGTCCCAGACCGATTCCTCGCTTGCCAAGGTCCAGGACAAGCTTGCAACCGCCGCCAATGACATCGCGGCGCTGCAGACCTCCGAGTCCATGGGCGAGCTGGCCGATCTGATAGGCGTCGATGTCAATGACGTGGCAGATTTCATGGCGTCTCCGGTTGAGTTGACGTCCAAGTCAATCTATCCGGTCAAGAGCTTTGGCTCGGGCATCGCTCCCTTCTACACCAATCTGGCGCTTTGGGTGGGCGGCTATGTGCTCATCGCCATTTACAAGCTCGAGGTCGACCGTGAAGGTGTTGGCAGCTTTACGGCGCGCCAAGGCTACTTTGGCCGCTGGTTGCTCATGGTGATCCTGGGCGCATTGCAGGCCATCATCGTTACGGTGGGTGATCTGGTTATTGGCGTACAGTGCGTCAACCCGTTGCTGTTCGTGCTGGGCGGCATCGCCATCTCGTTCACCTACGTCAATATCATCTATGCGCTGTCCACCACGTTTAAGCATATCGGCAAGGCTATCGGCGTCATTCTCGTCATCGTGCAGATCCCGGGTTCGTCGGGCATGTACCCCATCGAGATGATGCCCGGCTTCTTCCAGTGGCTGCACCCGCTGCTGCCCTTTACCTACGGCATCAATCTGCTGCGCGAGACGGTCGGCGGTATGTATTCGTTCAACTACCTGTTTAACCTGTGCATTCTGGGCGTGTTCTTGATCGTGGCGCTCTTTATCGGCCTGCAGCTGCGTCCGCTGCTGCTCAACCTTAACCTGCTCTTTGATAAACAGCTTTCCACGACCGGTATGATGATTTGCGAGTCCAACGACCTGCCGCGCCAGCGCTACTCGCTGCGCACGGCCATGCGTGTCATGCTCGATTCCGATTCGTACCGTCGCGAACTGCTCGATCATGCGGTCGCCTTTGAACATCGCTACCCGTACTACATCAAGGGCGGTTTTGCCGCCGTGGTGGGCGTTCAGGTCCTGCTCTTTGTCCTGTCGACGGTTCTCGATATCGACAATAACGGCAAGATCATCCTGCTTGTTATTTGGATCATCTCGGTTATTGCCATCTGCGGCTGGCTTATCAATATCGAATATATCCGCGCGAGCCTCAATACCCAGATGCGCATCTCGGCGCTTTCGGATGAGGACCTGCGTCGCGAGATGCGCGAACACACGGCCGCCATTCCTGCCGCCCGCCACATGTTTGGCCTCAACGCCAGCGAGCGTGGTGCCAAGGGCTGCGATCAGTCCACGGGCCGCTTGCCGCATATAGGCTCGCACCATAAATCTCAGGGCAGCGACAGCACAGCCACAAATGATGGAGATACCACCGCGCTTGGCAAGCACTCCAAAGGAGGTGAGGCATAAATGAAGAACATCCTGCATCTGTTTAAGCGCGATGTCCAAAACGTGTCTCGCTCCGTGATCGGCTTGATTGTCGTGATGGGCCTCATTATCGTGCCGTGTCTGTACGCGTGGTTTAACATCGCCGGCAGCTGGGATCCGTACGGCAACACCGGCAATCTTAAGATCGCCGTGGTCAACACCGATGAGGGTTACGAGAGCGATTTGATCCCCGTCGAGGTTAACGTGGGCGAAAACGTGACCGCCACCCTACGCGGCAACGAGA
>CABSMN010000029.1 GCA_902478765.1 uncultured Collinsella sp. | reverse complement strand
TCTAGCTTCGTCGGCAGCGTCAGATGTGTATAAGAGACAGAGGAGATGTATCACAAGGCCGCCGACCTGGTTCAGCAGCGCGTGCGCGAGGCTGGCGAGCAGGCTGCCTTCGATACCGGCATCCACGATCTGCACCCCGAGATCGTCAAGACCCTTGGTGCCCTGCGCTACCGTACCTCGTTTGGTCAGAACGTGCTTCAGCATTCCCTCGAGGTCTCTGATCTGTGCGGCGTGATGGCTTCCGAGCTTGGCCTGGACGTTGTGACCGCCAAGCGCGCCGGCCTGCTTCATGACCTGGGCAAGGCAATCGACCACGACGTCGAGGGCCCGCATGCCGTCATCGGTGCCGAGCTTGCCCGCCGTTATGGCGAGAAGCCCGTTATCGTCCACGCTATTGAGGCTCACCATGCCGATGTCGACCCCAACACGGTGCTCGATGTCCTGGTGCAGGCCGCCGATGCTGTCTCTGCCTCTCGCCCCGGTGCCCGTCGCGAGTCTGCCGAGAACTACATCAAGCGTCTTGAGAAGCTCGAGGAGATCGCCAACTCCCATGACGGCGTCGAGCGTACCTATGCCATGCAGGCCGGTCGTGAGGTCCACGTCATGGTTCAGCCGGACAAGATCTCCGATGCCCAGTCCACGGTCCTGGCTCACGATATCGCCCATCAGATCGAGGAAGAGATGGAGTATCCCGGTCAGGTGCGCGTCGTCGTGATTCGCGAGAGCCGCGCTGTCGATATCGCTAAATAACATGAGCGACGCGAACGAGCTCATCTCATTTATCGCGTCGATGTCGGGGGAGGGCAACCTTCGCGTCGAGGAGAACCTTGGCGAGGGATATGTCCGCCTCCGCGTTTCGGAGGCCGAGCGGCGCCAGGCAAAGCACGACATTCAGCATGTCGAGGATATCGTCATCGAAATGCTCCGTAATGCTCGCGATGCCGGCGCCGACAAGGTCTATCTCGCCACGACCAAGGAAGACGGCGTCCGCACGCTTGTCTTTCTGGATAACGGTTCGGGCGTTCCGCAGGATATGCAAGAGCGAATCTTCGATGCCCGCGTTACCTCCAAGCTCGAGAGCATGAAGATGGACCGTTGGGGCGTTCACGGTCGTGGCATGGCATTGTTTTCGATCAAGCAGAACACCGATGAGGCCCGTGTGGTCACGTCCGGTGTCGATCTTGGTTCAGCCTTTAAGGTGAGCGTCGCGGCCGACCGCCTCAGTGAGCGTGCCGATCAGTCCAGCTGGCCCCAGGCCGTCAAGGATGAGGACGGACGTTATGTCTGCGCTCGCGGCCCACATAATATTATTCGCGCTGCTTGTGAGTTTGCGCTCGAGGAGTTGCGTGGTTGCGATGTCTACCTCGGTTCTCCGTCTGAGATTGCCGCGACCCTTTATGCTCAAGCGTCAAGTCGGCTCGATACGTCTCGTCTCCTGTTCATTGATGACGAGAGTGAGCTTCCGGTTGTCGATCGTTTAGGCCTTGCTTCTGATGCCGAGGACTTTATCCGTATTTGTTCGGGTTTGGGTCTTGAGATGTCCGAGCGCACGGCCCATCGCATTTTGGCAGGGCAGATTAAGCCCGTTCGCGGTGTGACCGCGCGTCTGCTGCGCGAGCGTGATTCGTCCTCGCATGCGCCGGCTCCTGTCGATCTCGCGAAGGATCGTCGCGGGCTACGTATTGCCAAGGATGACATGGCACAGTTTTCGCGCGCTGTGGAACGCGACTTTAATGACCTTGCCGCCCGGTACTATCTCAACCTTTGCGGCGACCCAAAGATCCGTGTTTCGCGTGATCGAATCACCGTGACCTTCGATCTTGCCAAAGAGGAATAGTGCCTTTACCGAGTCCACTCGGTACGATACAGTTATTGCAGTTAAAACGTACTTTTAAATGCAGGAGTTTCTTCATGGATTGCCTGAAGGTATCAAGCAAATCATCGCCCGCGTCCGTTGCCGGCGCCATCGCCGGCATGGTCAAGGATGGCGTGCCCGTCAACATCCAGTGTGTCGGCGCCGGTGCCGTCAACCAGGCCATTAAGGCCGTTGCTATCGCGCGCGGTTTTTTGATTCCAACCGGTTTTGATATTTCCTGCGCGCCCGTGTTCTCCGACATCCTCATTAACGGGGAGTCGCGCACGGCCATCCGCCTTTCTATCTACGTTCACCAGATCAATCGAGCTGCTATGGATAACGTCGTCATGGATGATGTTAAGCCTGTGGCATAGCTTCTGCTTGCCTTGTTTCGCTCCCCATCGTTAGGACTTATGCACATGGACCAGCGTTCCGTACGCGATATTCTTGCCGGTAAAACCTACTTTATCCGCACCTTTGGCTGCCAGATGAATCAGCACGACTCCGAGCGTGTGAGCGGTCTGCTTGATTCATATGGCTGCCTCATGGCGCTCGATCCTGCGCATGCCGATATCGTTGTCTTCATGACGTGCTGCGTGCGCGAGGCCGCCGATACTCGCCTGTACGGTCAGTGCAATTCCTGCAAAAGCCTGCCGCCTTCGCCTTCGGGCAAGCGCGTGGTTGCCGTTGGCGGTTGCATCGCGCAGCGCGATGGCGAGGGCCTGCTCACCAACGTCGATAACGTCAACGTCATCTTCGGTACACATTCCATCGCGCATGTGGCCGAGCTCATTGCTGAGGCGTTCCTTGATGGTAAGCGTCATATCCGCACCAATGAGCATGAGGATACGGATGCCATGAGCATGCCGTGGCATCGCGAGACTCAGTATCACGCCTGGGTGCCCATCATGACGGGCTGCAATAATTTCTGCACCTATTGCATCGTGCCGTACGTGCGTGGTCGCGAAAAGAGCCGCCCCTTCGAGGAGATTGTCGACGAGGTGACCGGTTTGGTGCGCCAGGGCGTTCGTGAGATTACGCTGCTGGGCCAAAACGTTAACTCATATGGTCGCGATCTGTTTGGCAAGCCGCGTTTTGCCGATCTGCTGCGTGCCGTGGGCGATACGGGCGTGGAGCGCATCTTCTTTACGTCTTCGCATCCCAAGGACCTGTTGCCCGAGACCATCGACGCCATGGCCGAGACGCCTGCTGTTATGCCGCAGCTGCACTTGGCCGTCCAGTCCGGTTCGACGCGGATCCTCAAAGAGATGAATCGCCGTTATACACGCGAGGACTATCTGGGCCTTGTCGATCGCATTCGCAACCGCATGCCCGATATCGCGCTCTCGACCGACATTATCGTTGGCTTCCCGGGCGAGACTGAAGAAGACTTTGAGCAGACGCTCTCACTTGCCGAGACGGTCCGCTATGCTCAGGCCTATACCTTCATCTATTCCAAGCGCGCCGGTACCCCGGCCGCCGAGATTGACGATCCTACGCCGCATGAGGTTATTCTCGAGCGTTTCAATCGCCTGGTTAAGGTTATCGAGACCACGGCACACGAGTATAACCAGGGCGAGCTTCATACTGTGGTTCCCGCGCTCATTGAGGGAACGAGTAAAAAGAACGATGCGGTCCTGCTGGGCAAGAGTCCCAAGAATCAGACCGTGCATGCGCCTATCCCCGAGGGTTACAGCATCGATCAGCTTGTTGGCAAGATCGTTGATGTTGACGTTGACGTTGCCAAGACCTGGTATTTATCCGGTTCCGTTGTGGGCGAGCCGCGCTAATGGTTTCTTCCGGGGCAGGTCTTTCCGCCGTTGCGATCGTCGGTCCGACGGCGGTTGGTAAGAGTGATGTTGCCGACCGTTTGGCAGCTCGTCTTTCGTCCGAAGTGCTGTCGTGCGATGCGATGCAAATCTATCGCGGCATGGACATCGGTACCGCAAAGATGGCGCCCGATGAGTGCACGGCGCCGCTGCGTCTCGTCGACATTGTAGAGCCGGGTGTGGCATATTCTGCTGCGCTTTATCAGGCTGACGCTCGCGCGCATGTTGAACGTCTCCTTGGTTCGGGTTGCCTGCCGGTTTTTTGCGGAGGTACGGGGCTATATCTCAAGGCAGCCCTCGATGAGATGGACTTTCCCTCGGGTGAACTTGAGGACGATCGCCGTGCGGGCTATCAGGAGCTTGCCGAGCGTATTGGCGAGGAAGAACTGCATGCCCTGCTTGCCGAGCGCGATCCAGAATCGGCTGCTGTTATTCATCCCCATAACGTGCGCCGTGTGATTCGTGCGCTCGAGATGCATGATGATGGTATCTCCTATGCACAGCAAAAAAGTCAGTTTAGTGTTCCGCGCGAGCATTATCATGCCCTATGGTTTGGTTTGACGCGTAATCGCGAGGTGCTCTACGAGCGCATTAATCTGCGCGTCGATCTGATGTTTGAGCAGGGTCTTGTCGATGAGGTCCGCGGTCTTATGGACCAGGGGCTGGGAGATGCCCTGACGTCGATGCAGGCAATTGGCTATAAAGAGATCATTGATGCTTTCAATGGCGTGATGAGCATGGATGAGGCTCGCGAACTCATTAAGATGCGTTCGCGTCGTTATGCCAAGCGTCAGCTTTCGTGGTTTAAGCGCGATGACCGTATCGTGTGGTTTGATATGGATGAATGTACGATCGATGAGGTCGTTGAGGATATCCTGCATCGTATTGAGGCTGCCTAATGCCCCGTTTCCCCCTTGTTCCCACGGCACCCGAGCCCGAGCGTGCCATTTTAGTTGGTGTTGAGTGGCGCGACAATGCATGGCCGCTCGATCGCTCGCTTGATGAGCTGGAGCGTCTTGCCCACACAGCTGGTGCCCAGTGCGTGGCACGCTTGTCGCAGCGTTTGGTAAAGCCGTATCCTAAATCGTTTATCGGTTCCGGTAAGGTTGAAGAGCTGTGCGGCCTGGTGCATCGCATGGATGCCGATGTCGTTATTTTTGACGACGACCTGACCCCCTCGCAGCAATCCTATTTGGAGAAAGCCGTGGGCGAGCCGGTAAAGATTATCGATCGTACTGCACTGATCCTGGATATCTTTGGCCTGCATGCTCAGACGCGTGAGGGACGCCTGCAGGTACAGCTGGCACAGCTTCAATATTTGTTGCCTCGCCTGCGTGGCATGTGGAGCCATCTCGCTAAGGAGCAGACGCGCGGCGGCATCGGCTCACGTTTTGGTCAGGGCGAAAGTCAGCTCGAGGTCGACCGTCGCCTCATTCGTAATAAGATCGCTGCGCTTCGTCGTGAGCTCAAGCAGGTTGAACAGCGTCGCGATGTTCAATCCAAGAGTCGCATTGAGTCCCCGGCGTTTCGCGTCGCGTTAGCCGGTTATACCAATGCCGGTAAATCGACGTTGCTCAATCGTCTGACCGGCTCTACGGTACTTTCGCAGGACAAGCTGTTTGCTACGCTCGACCCTACGACGCGTTCGTATCGTCTGCCCGGCGGTCGCGGCATGACGATTACCGATACCGTCGGCTTTATTCAAAAGCTGCCGCATGGTCTGGTCGATGCCTTTAAATCGACGCTGTCCGAGGTTTTGGGTGCCGATCTAATTCTCAAAGTCGTAGATGCGTCTGACGAGGACTATGAGCGGCAGCTGGAGGCTGTCGACCGCGTGCTTGATGAGATCGGCGCCGGAGAGCGTTTAACGCTGACCGTATTCAATAAAATCGATCTTCTCGATAGCGTCGATCGATTGAGTTTCCGTCGTCGCTATCCGGAGGCCGTTCTGTTCTCGGCCCAAACGGGCGAGGGGCTCGACGATCTCGTCGACCGGATTGCTCGCGAGGCAGCTGCCACCGATGTGTTGCTCTCCGCTGATATCCCGTATCGTGAGGGCGCTCTCATCACGCTGGTGCATGAGCAGGGAACCCTTCTGCATGAGGAATATCTCGAGGACGGCGTTCGCATTGTGGCGAAACTGCCGGCTCGTATCGCACCGCGGCTCGAGCGTTATCGCACCGAGTAGACGATCTCCAAAATGCCCAGAATGATGGGCTGATGCAGCAGATAAAAGGGGAGAGCGTGACGTCCAAGGCTGGCGAGCGCCGGGATGTGATTGGCGTAGGTCCATTCTGGCGCTTCGAGGCTTGATGCTTGTGCTACCTGGGCAGCAAAATAGCCGGTAAGGTACATAAAGACAAACGGAATGAGCGGATAGTAGTCTCCCGAAACAAAACCCGGGCCCGGAAATCCTAGCCATGCCAGGTAGGGGAGTGGGTAGACCGCTTTTGGAATGCCCCAGGTTAGGGCAAAAAGAACAAGGCACGCCGCGATGCCCCACGAGCCCGGTAATTTTTGGAGTAGCGGACGGGTGAGTGCAACCACCGCCGTGCACGCCGCCATGCAATAAATGATGCCAAAGTTCACTGAATCGTCGACCGATACGAGCGTTGTTGCGATCCAGACGACCAAAGCTGCGGCAGCGTACTTGGCCGCTCGTTTAACATTGTTGCGTGAGAGCGTGCACATCCAACCCGCGATAAACAAAAATACCCAGCTGATGCTGGCGCGCCAGACGTCTTGAAAGACAGTCTGGGTAAACCAAGGCATATCCCAGCCGTACAGGTAAGCGAGATCATAGCAAGCGTGAAAACCTGCCATAGAAATCATCGTAAACCCGCGGACGGTATCAAAGATGGTTATGCGTTTTTGCATTACGAGAACCGGCGCATCAAGCCGACGACTTTGCCCAGGATAACGGGATTCGTTGCATAGATAGGTTCCATGGTGTCGTTCTCGGGCTGCAAGCGCACACGCCCCTGCTCCTTGTAGAACGTCTTGACGGTCGCCGAACCATCAATCATGGCCACGACAATTTCGCCGTTCATGGCACTCTTTTGTTCACGGACGATGATGTAATCGCCATTGAAGATGCCGACATTGATCATTGAGCTCCCATGCACCTCAAGGATAAAGGAACCCTGATCAGTGGCGATTTCGGTCGGGATAGTAAACGTGTCTTCGATATTCTGCTCGGCCAGAATGGGAATCCCAGCCGCGACGCGACCAACGAGCGGTAGCGAGACCGTTCCGCGAGGTGCGGTGGGCTCGTCAGATTTGGAAATTGAGACAGAGGAACCATCCTCGTTAAAGAGTTCCAGGGCGCGCGGCTTGGTGGCATCGCGCTTGAGTAGCCCGCGCGCTTCAAGGGCAGAGAGATGGGCGTGCACGGTGCTGGGGGAGGAAAGGCCCACGGCAGAAGCCATCTCGCGCACGCTGGGCGGATAACCCTTCTCCTGCTGATATTCCTTGATGAAGTCGTAAATTTGCTGCTGACGCTTGGTAATTTTGCGAGCCATCAGGGCATCCTCTCTACCCATGTCAAACAAATGTTCGAATTTTGCTTGACAGGAACAACTGTTCGAAGATAATAATAACCGAACATTCGTTCTCGCGCTAGACATTTTTGTCCGCGCGGCTTGATAAAACTGTTCTCAGCAAAACACGCGAGAGGAGAACATGATGAACGCAACGAATATGGTCCAGGGAAACCTCGCCCTTAAGCTCGAGACGCCTGCAGAACCCACTTTTACGGTTGTTCAGGGTGGCCGCTCCGGCTTTCAGCCTTTGACCGTAAAGCCTGCGCGCAATCAGCAGGCTGTAGTCGCGCCGGCCCGCGTTGCCCTGAAGGTTCCGACGATTGTCGCCGTCGCCGTTGCGCTTACGCTCTTCTTTGTCCTCGCTACGTTGGTCTTTAGCGCTCGTCATGCCGCGTATGCCGAGTCCGTTTCCAACGTTACATACGAGACCATTCGCGTTCAGGCTGGTGATTCTCTTTGGTCGCTTGCCGAGGAATATCCAATCGAAGGCCTTTCCACGCAAGAGACTTCCGACATGATCCGTAACGTCAATCATCTGGAGCATGGTTCGCTCGCCGCCGGTGCGCATCTTAAGGTTCCTGCTCGTTCGTAATCATTATCGCGTTGCGCATGGTACCCTTGTTATCGTTTAAGAGGAGGTACCATGCGCTGTCCCAAATGCGGCAAGGCACATACCCGCGTCGTTGATTCCCGTATGCAGGAGTCAAATAACACCATTAAGCGCCGTCGCGAATGTTGCTCGTGTAACTATCGCTTTACAACGTTCGAGCGATGCGAAGACCCAATCGAGGTCATTAAGTCAGACGGAACCAAGCAGCGGTTCGATCGCAATAAGCTGCTCGTCGGCTTGATGCGCGCCACCATCAAGCGCGATATCGACACTAAGAAGCTCAATGAGATTATCGATGACATCGAGGTCGAGTTGCGCTCCCGCACGCTGACGGCCGTCACGTCCCATGAGTTGGGTGACATGGTGCTCAAACGCTTGGCCAAGATCGACAAGGTGGCGTACATCCGTTTTGCCTCGGTCTACCGCGATTTCAAAGACGTCGATGAATTTCTGCAAGAGCTCGACAAGCTAAGGTGATTTCATGTCCAACATTACCGTCAACATAAAGCGTCTCGACCCCACCGTTGAGCTTCCCAAATACGCCCATCCCACCGATGCCGGCTTGGATTTGCGCTCCAACGAGGACTGCGTCCTGAAGCCCTTCGAACGCCGTCTGGTCTCCACTGGGCTGGCCATCGCCCTGCCCGATGGCTACGCCGGCTTCGTTCAGCCCCGCAGCGGCTTGGCCATCAAGCAGGGCCTGTCTATAGTCAACACGCCGGGCCTCATCGACGCCCACTACCGAGGAGAACTCAAGGTTATCCTCATCAACCTGGATCCCACCAACGACATCCAAATCAACAAAGGCGACCGCATAGCCCAACTCGTCATCCAAGAAGTCCCCACGGTTAACCTTATAGAAGTAGAAGAACTAGACGAAACCGACCGAGGCAAAGGAGGCTTCGGCTCCAGCGGCATCGCCTAGGGACGCACATATCCCTCCCGCCCGCCTCCCACACATATCATTCCATGCTCAAACATTCTCGCTTCGCTTCGCTCGCTGCGAAACTGCGCGTGGAACGATATGTGTGAGAGGCGGGCGGGCGGTTACTCGCTTGAAAGCAATAATCAATCTTTTTGATATGCCGGTGCGACAAAGGAACAGTCCCTTTGTCGCACCGGCTAACTGCATTTGGTTACTTTGGTTTGCCTTTGCAGCTTCTAATAATAGGGGGATCCGGCGCAGCTGGTGGTGCGTAAACGCAGCTGACCGGCCCGACCCGCCTATATATCGTCCCACGCGCAGTTTCGCAGCGCAGCGAGAATGTTTGAGCATG
>CABSMN010000028.1 GCA_902478765.1 uncultured Collinsella sp. | reverse complement strand
GAGATGCAGCGTAGTCTCGTGGGCTCGGAGATGTGTATAAGAGACAGCTTCGGGGGTCCAAAAACGGTCGTTCACTTCTCGGGAAAAGTATTAGACCTCGATTTTGCAAGGGCCCAATTACCGTTCGGCACGTTAAGAACTCCCTTTCCCCGCTTAATGCTTGACGAAGAGTCCCCTGGTTTATATACCTATCGGTAGGCATATAGGATGTAATGCCGATAGAAATGGAGTGACCATGGCTCTCACCGTACCAGACGAAAAAGACCGTCCTCGCGAGAGCGGCGCATTTGCTTGGATTGTCGTTATTGCGCTCGGCTTAATGTCCGCCGGGACGACTGGCACATATAGCATTATTGCCGGCTCATTCGTTGCTCCAGTATGTGAAGACCTGGGCTTTGAGTACACCTCTTTCTCTTTCTATTTCACTGCGATTCTTCTTGGCCTTGCACTTGGACTTCCACTTTTGAGCCGTTTCATTCCAAAAGTAATAGGCAAACCGGTGCATATTTGCGTTGAACTCGTCCTTATTGCCGCCGGCGCCGCAATGGCGTTCTACACCGAAGTCTGGATGTTCATCGTCTCCGCTGCGGTGATCGGCATCTGCTTTTCATTCACAACGGGCGTCTGCATGTCCGATGTTATTGACCAATGGTTCAGTAAATCGTCCGGTCTTGCCATCGGCCTTGCTTGGGGCGTTAATTCTCTCTGTACGCTGTTGTTGAGCCCTGTCATTACGCTGGTTATCGAGCAACAAGGCTGGCGTACGGGATACATCGTACTTGCGGCCGTTTCTGCAGCTATGATTTTACCTGCGAGTGCATTTATCATTCGCCTTAAACCCTCTGATCGCAACATGCTTCCGTACGGAGAGACCGCCTCTGAAACCCATGAGAGACACAGCGTCGATGAGCGGGAAGATACCCTTTCGGGCATGGCACTACGTGATGCCACGAAAACGCCGTCTTTTATTCTCTGTGTCCTCCTGCTTTGCGTGGCGCAGCTCACCTGCTGCATGAACCAGTTGTTTCCAACCTATGCAAGCGAGGTCGGTTTCAATCCCATCGTAGGAAGCTTAATGGTCTCGGCAGCTTCGTTCTCCGACATCTTCCTAAATCCCTTCGTAGGCAAAACATGTGACAAGCTCGGCTCTATTAAAGCAACGGTCGCGTGGACAGGTGTCAGCATTTTTTCGTTCCTGCTTCTCATCATTGGCGGAAGCAATGAGACTGTTTCAATCATTGCAGCTGGCGTAAACGATGCCATGTTCGCCATTGTTGGAACCGCAATGCCGATGCTTCTCCTCTCGCTCTTTGGATCACGCGATTTTGGAAGGATCTATTCGATCGTTTGCTCAGCGGGCTATGTCGTCGGTGCTTTTGGAATGCCGGTCATGATGAAGGTTTACGGCATGGCAGGGTCATTCCAGGGAGTATTTATCTTCTGCATTGCCTGCAACCTTATGATTGCTGCGTTTGCTATCGTTTCCGGCTTTCTCAGTAAGGCTGCTGAAAAGTAATAAGCGCCGATTGCATCGGCATAGATTGCCACGCAACAGGGGTCGACTCCAAGCCAGACTGGAGTCGGCCCCTGTTTTCGTTTAAAGGTTGCCCGCAGGCACCATGTGTGCCAACATGCGTTTCAGCTTGGCTGGTCTATTTGAACATAAGCTCGACTATTCCCGCCCAAACCGCTTTTTCATCAATATCCTCACCTTGAGCGACCGTATTGCTCGCTCCCTCCAGAACGGTATAAAGAATTTGTACGTAGAGCATCACGTCGGCACTATCGGAAAACGCGCCAATCTCTACACCATGAAGAAGGATGTCTTTAAGCGCATCCATGGTTCGTTTGGTCGCCGTCGCTTGACGTTCCTGAACTGCAGGAATTCGATTTGCTTGAACGCTAACCTCGGCCAGCACGCGCCGGCGTTTTTCATCGCTTCGATAGCCACCTATAACTGAATTGCCGAGCTCGATAAGCGCGGCCTTGAACCCGTCCCTATCGACTATTAGCGAGTAGTCGCGCTGATAGTCAATGGTCGGAAACATGCTGTCCAAGAGCGTAGTGAAAATCTCCTCTTTAGAGGGAAAGTAGTAGTACACCGACGGCTTGGATATACCGACAAAGTCGCAAATCTTTCCGATAGACGCTTTGTCATAACCGACTTCTGCCACAAGATCGTACATTGCGTCCAATATTTTTTTTCTTGTGCTCACGCTGCATTTCTCCATTGCAAATCACTTCCGCACTACCAACATTATTAAGGATGGCAACGGAACATCAATTCGTGTCCAAACATGACCACTATATACGGTGAACGGTACGTATCAGTAGGCGAGTGGCAATTATTCAAAACTATCTACCGAACGGTAGGTATAGTAGTACTATAGCAGGTGAAACCCCGCTATTGTCGCGGCCGGACAGCATCGCGGGAAACCCGACGGAAGGACCAACCATGTACGAGAACTATCGTATGCCGGGCGAGTTCGAGAAGCGCTCCAACGTCTATGTGACATGGCTTCCCGATTACATCCGTGCAGAGGGCTACGATAACCGCCAGCCCTGCGTTGACGTGATCAAGGCTCTGCTCGAGTATGGCGACGTTACGGTCAACCTCAATTGCGGCACCCCCGGCTCCTATGAGGAGGCTTGCTCACGCCTGAAGGAGGAGGGGGTTGATCTCGATCGTATCGAGATCACGCAGTTCGAAGACTCCAACTTCTATGTCCGCGACGACGGCCCCAGCATCATGGTCGACGACAAAGGCCATTCTTATATGGTCAACCCTGCTTGGACCTATTACGGCGTGTGGGACAAGAACTCCCCGGAGTGCCAGTCCGCACGTAAGGCAGCCGTTCACATGGCGGTTGCGCTCGGTTGCTTCGATATCGTCAATTCCGAAATGGTTTCGGAGGGCGGCGATCGTGAGTTTGACGGTCACGGCACCCTGATCGCCATCGAGGACACGGAATGCCGTAAGCGCAATCCCGAGTTCACGAAAGATGAGGTAGAGGCCGAGTATAAGCGCATCTACAACCTCAACAAGGTTATCTGGCTTCCTCAGCCCATGCTTGAGGACGACGATTATCGACTGGGCATCCTCGACGAGAAGGAAGACGGAACCCCCGTCTTTGGCATGAGCTTTGCCGCTCACATCGATGAGATGTGTCGCTTTATCACTCCGAACAAGATTCTTCTTGCCGAGGTGTCCGATGAAGAGGCAGCCTCGAGCAAGGCTGGCGCAGAGTCTCGTCGCCGCATTGAGGCGGCCTACGAGATCCTGAGCAACGAAACGGACTGGGAGGGCAAGCCCTTCGAGATCGTTCGTATGCCCACCGCCGAGCCGATTGAAGTCGTTATCGCCCCTGGCGATGAGGATTACGAGCTCTATAAAGGCTTCATCGACGAAATGGGCGGCAAGTTTATGGATGGCACCCCCTGGCCCGAGGGCCCCGTCCACTTCTACGCTGCAGCGAGCTACTGCAACTTCCTGATCTGCAACGGCGTCGTTCTTGGCCAGCGTTATTACCACGAGGGCATGAGCGAGGTCGTGAAAGAGAAGGACGAGCAGGCCAAGGCGGTTCTTGAGAGCTGCTTCCCCGATCGCAAGGTCATCATGATTGATTCCCTCGCGCTTAACCTGTCCGGCGGCGGCGTGCACTGCTGGACTAAGGACGTGGCGGCCAGTCGTTAGTGAGCCTTAGAGCCTGCGCTCTTTGGCTTAGGCGCCACATGTACCGCTCCCCGAGGGATATCCGTGTTTCCTTCGGGGACACATTTAGCAATAATTTTGATAATAATTCGAAAGGAAAATAGACATGAACAACAGCCTCCGCGGTCGCGACTACATCAACATCCATGATCTCTCCTCCGAGGATTTCCGCTATCTCATCGATCTTGCCTGGAACCTTAAGGCTCAGAAGAAGTCTGGTGTCGACCAGCGCTACTTCCCCGGCAAAAACGTCCTCGCCAACTTTGAGTGGGGCTCGACCCGTACTCGTTGCGCATTCGAGACCTCCTGCAACGATTTGGGCATGGGCTTCACTTATCTGACCAACTCCCACATGGGTGACTGCGAGACCGTCAAGGATGCCATGCGCGTCTTCAACGGCATGTATGATCTCATCGTCTACCGCGCACAGAAGGACGAGCAGTTCCTCTATGACGTCGCCGACCTGGTTGACATCCCGGTCATCAATGCCCTTACTCTCGGCGATCACCCGACTCAGATGCTCGCTGACGCTCTTACGATGGAAGAGCAATGGGGCGGTCTGCGTACGAGCCGCGGCAAGAAGATGGCTTTCGTTGGCAACTGCGCCGGCGCCCCGGTGTGGTATGGCCGTCTGTGCGCGATGCTCGACATGGACTTCCTCGCCATCGGTCCCGACGACCTCCGTCATCAGATGTGCAAGGAAATGGTCGAAGAGGTGGAGGCCTGCTACGCCAAGCACGCTCCCAATAGGACCTTTACCATCACCTCTGACCTCGATGCCTTGGATGGCGTTGACGTTATCGTTACCGAGGAGTGGCGCTACATCAACCCCGAGTGCGGCGAAGAGGTTCTGGATCCCGACGACTACAACTCCTGGCTGGGCGATGCCGAGTCTCTGTACCCCTATCGCGTCACCAGCGAGCTGTGCAAGCGCACCAACAATCCCGACATCTTCTGCATGCATGAGCTTCCTTCTGTCCACAACGCAGATCACCGTGTTGGCAAGATGCTCCTCGACCAGTGCAAGAACGACCTCCATCGCGAGATCATCACCGAGGGTTTCGAGATTGCCGACGAGTGCTTTGAGGCCAACGCTTCGGTCATCTTCCGTGAGGCAGAGAACCGTCAGCACACCATCAAGGCCGTTATGTGTGCCCTTCTAGGTCTCTAGGAGTTGTATCAATGGAAAATGCAAAGTTAAAGAGCAGCAAGGTCTACGCATGGGTTCTCGTAATCGCGCTTGGCCTCATGTCTGCTGGTACGACCGGATCCTATAGCGTAATCGCCGGCTCCTTCGTCGCGCCCGTGTGCGAGGAGTTCGGGTTTGACTATTCAATCTTCTCGTATTACTTCACCGCGACGCTCATCGGTCTTGCGGCGGCGCTTCCGTTTGTCGGAAAACTCATCCCCAAGGTTGTTGGCAAGGTTTGGCTCCCCGTCGTCGAGCTTATTCTGCTCGCCGCCGGCGCAGGCATGGCTTTCTACACCGAAGTTTGGATGTTCATCGCCGCTGGCGCCCTGATTGGCATTTGCTTCGCCTTCACCACCGGCGTCGCCATGTCCGACGTTATTGACCAGTGGTTCAAAAAATCTGGTGGCCTGGCAATTGGTCTTGCTTGGGCAGTGAACTCGATTTACATGCTCATCATGAGCCCCGTCATCACCTCTGTCATCGAGGCCGCTGGCTGGAGGACTGGTTATCTGGTGCTCGCTGGCGTCTCCGCCGTGCTCATTCTCCCCGCTTCCGTCCTGATTATCCGCTATAAGCCTCAGGACAAGGGCATGCTGCCCTATGGCTACGTCGAGGGCGAGACGGTCGCCGAGACCGAGGAGACGACCGAGGATAGCACGCGTGGCGTTAGCTATGCGCGCGCCATTAAGTCGCCTGCCTTCTTCTTCTGCATCGGCTTCCTCTGCCTCGTTCAGCTCACTTGCTGCATGAACCAGCTCTTCCCGACGTATGCTTCCGAGGTTGGTTTTAGCCCCATGGTGGGCGGCTTCATGGTATCCGCTGCATCGCTCTTCGATCTGTTCCTCAATCCGATCGTCGGCACCACTTGCGATAAGTTCGGCAGCACGAAGGCCATTCTGGGCTGGCTCGCTGTCTCCATCCTCTCCTTTGTCATGCTCATGATGAGCAGCGGCAACTCGACGCTCAGCATCTTCGCAGCAGGCGTGAACGACGTAATGTACGTCATCGCTGGCACTGCCCTGACCGTTTTGGTTATGGATGTCTTTGGCTCCCGCGATTTCGGTCGCATCTTCGCGCTGATCTGCTCCGTGGGCTATATCGTCGGCGCCTTTGGCATGCCCGTTATGATGAAGGTCTATGAGCTTGTCGGCTCCTTCCAGGGCGTCTTCATCTTCTGCATCGCATGCAACGTTATTATCGGCCTGTTCTTGCTGCTGGCAAAAAAGACTGGTAAGAACCTCTCCTGGGACGAATAGTCCGATTCGTCTTAGACATACGCTGTAGGGCTTAACCTGCAGCCGCTTTGGGGCATCGACAAACGTCGGTGCCCTTTTTCATCGAATGTGACAAAGGGACAGCCCCTTTGTCACATTGAGTGGCTTGTAAATCGAGGTCTAATGCTTTTCCCGAGAAGTGAACGAGTCAAAATGGACCCCCGAAGCATCGACACTTTTGGCGAGCAATTTCCTGCGGTTTTGCAGTCGAATCCTGCGGTTTTGATGCCTAAAAATGCCAATGCTTCGGGGGTCCAAAAACAGTCGTTCACTTCTCGGGAAAAGTATTAGACCTCGAGATATAGACGATGTTCGCGAGCGGCAATTAGAGCGTAAGCCTTTAGTTCTTTTTTGCAGAGAGCATGAGCCTAATTTCCGGATGGGTGTATTCGTCGAAATCTTCTGCGGCTTCGGTGTCAAAGGTGTAGTACGACTTGATAGATTCGTCCTCCGTCTTGATGCTGATTTCTTTATATAGGGATCCGGCTAAAAATGTCTGTTTAAAATCATCCGACAGGCTGCATGGCGTGAGGAGGCCCGGTGTGGCAACGGAAATGTCCAACCCGTTGAGCGGGGCGCAGAGCGTCGCGATGTCCTGCTCGGCGCGAGCGAGGTTGTCTGCAAGGCTTTCCTCGGGGTTGACCTGACTGGTGTAATCGACGTCCGTGAGCATGCCGTCTGCATCAAAAGAAAGGTAGACATAGGCTGCTTGAGCGCCAAGGTCATTGTCGCGCAGATAGCCGATAATGCGGTAGCCGTAGTCGTGATACGACTCGTATGGGTCGTCTGCCGCGACGCGTTCACACACGGGCTCCAGGGCATCTTGCGCGATGGCGAGCTGCTCGGCAACTGCAGCCTTTCTCGCCTGAAGCTCGTTATTTCCCTGGACAAACTGCGGGATGTAGACGCCAAGCAGCACAATGGCGGGCACCACTGCGAGAGCTATGGCCTGCTTCTTGACGCTTGGAATCGTCACGCCGTATGCGTTTGCCATGGCCTCGGCATTGCTCGAGGTCTCGGCTAGCACGTCTGCCGCGGTGGCAACTGCCCCTACGGCGCCGGCGACCTCCGCGGCGCCGCCCAGGTTGCGCGCGAGATCGTTATCACTGTTCTTGAGCAGGCGGCCGGCAGCTTGCGTGGCGAGCACGCCGGCGACCTCCGCGGAGCGGTCTTTGTTGGTTTGGGCTACCGCAAGCCTGCTCTGCAGCTCCTTCCACTGTTTGCCCTGCATTCCAAAGCGCGGCGCAAGAGCGCAATAGCAAAAGACGACGAGTTCGATTACGGTGAGTGCGATGGCGGTATATATGCCCGCGGGTTGGAATTCCTTTTGGTGGAACGCGATATCGTTGATCATTTGGAGCGGCAGCATGAGCAGACATGCTACGAACGACATGACGAGTGCGGTCGCTGCGATCTTGGGGTACGCACAGTACCGCTGAATGCGTTTCTTTTCACGTTCGGTGAGCTGATGCATGGGGGCCTCGACTCTCATCGTTTTTCGGGGGCGATGCGCACACGCTCTTGAGTATAGATGAGTGGGGGAGCTGCTGCGGGGCGGCCCTACTTGCTGTTCGTGGACACCGTTCACCTTCGTTGCACAGGGATGGTTGGAGGGCTGGTTGGCGTCAAGTAACCGCCTCCGCCTTGTGGGCCGCCTCGAGGACAAGGCATAATGCATGTGACAAAGGGGCAGTCCCTTTGCCACATTGATTTGAGAGTAGATGTTGATGATTCTATCGCTTGCCCCTATGGAGGGGATTACCGGGCATGTGTTCCGTCGCGTGCACGCGGAGTGCTTCGGCGCACTCGATTGTTATTACACGCCGTTTTTGCCGCCGCCGCGCGTGGGCAACCGCTTTGGCGGTAAGGCGTTTAAAGAGGTCGATCCCGCCAATAACCAGGGGCTCAACGTGGTGCCTCAGCTGATGTCCAAGAACGCGGACGAGTTTGTGTGGGCGGCGCAGGTGCTCGCCGACATGGGTTACCGCGAGGTCAATCTCAACCTTGGCTGCCCCTCGGGCACGGTTGTTGCCAAGGGGAAGGGTTCGGGCTTTCTGCGCAACCTGGATGAGCTCGAGGTGTTCTTGGGTGACGTGTGCGAACGTTCGCCGTTGCCGGTGTCGGTAAAAACCAGGCTGGGGTTGGAGAGTGACGAGGAGTACGAGCGTGTGCTCGATCTATATTGCCGCATGCCGCTAGCAGAGCTAATCGTGCATCCGCGCGTGCAAAAGGACCGCTATACGGGCTCGCCGCGCAAGGAGTTTTACGGCGAGACACTGGAGCGGGCGCCGTTTCCCGTGGCCTACAACGGTGACATCTTTGATCTTGAGGACATGGATGAGCTGGTAGAGGCCTATCCCGGAACGCGCCACGTAATGTTGGGACGCGGCCTGCTTGCGAACCCCGCGCTGGCTCGCATGGTTGCCGGCGGCCCTGCTGCTACGGCAGCTGAGCTGCAGCGCTTCCACGACACGCTGTTCGCAGCCTATGCGGACGAGATTGGCGGCAACGCGGTCTTCCGCATGAAGGAGTGGTGGTTCTACGCCAAGTGCGCTTTCGCCGACCCCACTACCGTTCACAAGCTCGTACGTAAGACCAAAAAGGCCGACGAATACCGCGCCGCCGTCAATCGCGTCTTTCGCGAGCAGCCACTTGCTCCTACCGCCCGCTTCCACGGCTAGTTAGTCATTGGGGACGTTCTTTAACGACTACTCATTTAAGTACGTCCCCAATGAGTGGAACTACTCATTTAAGTGCGTCCCCAATGAGTGCTAGAGCAGGTTCTTCTGTACCCAGGTGATGATGTCGCTCGATTCGTAGAGTGGCTCGCCGTCAATGAACAGGCAGGGAACCTGGCGCTTTCCGCCGACGGCGATGAGCGTCTGCTCGGCATCGGGGTCGGTCGAGATATTGCGCTCGGGGATGGCCACGCCGTTATCGGCCAGGAAGCGCTTGACCTTTATGCAATACGGGC
>CABSMN010000027.1 GCA_902478765.1 uncultured Collinsella sp. | reverse complement strand
CAGATGTGTATAAGAGACAGATACAGCAAAGAGCGTCCATGACGCGGCGGCAGTCGATCAGGTCGAGAAGGCGACCGTCCTCGCCGCCGCCGAGCAAAAGGCAGACGCCACCGCACGCGCCCTCGCGGATGCCCAGCGTGCCGTCGATGCCGCAAAGACCGACACCGGCGTTGCCGCCGACAGGCTTACCGGCTCCCAGACCGATCTCGATGACGCACAGTCGAACCTCGACATCCTCACCGGTCTTGCCGCGAAGCTCGCAGAGGCACAGCAGCGCGAGCAGGATGCAGTAAAGGCCGTCAATGACACCAAGGCCGCCCTCGATGCCGCGAAGGCGGATACCATCGCCGCCGAGTCCCTGGTCTCCGCCGCCGAACAGGCGAAGGCGCAGGCAGACGCCAAGCTGTCGAAGCTGAACTCCATCGATGCCGGCGCGGCGATCGCTTCCGGCCATGATGTGAACGCGGATGACGCCCTCAACGCGCTTTTCGCCGCAGCAGTCGAGGCACGTGCCAAGGTCGCGCCCGCCAAGGCCATCCTGGACGAGAAGCAGGGCGCGGTGGACGGGCTCCAGCCCGGCTATGATGCGGCACTCGCCGCCTACGAGTTGGCGAAGTCCGACCGCATCGCGGCGGAGCAGAAGCTTTCCGATGAGATCGCACGACAGGAGGCAGAGGAGGCCGCAAAGCAGCAGGCGGCATACACCCCGAAGCACCTCGCCGGCACGGATACCGCCCAGCCCGGCAGCCTCGCCCAGACAGGCGACCGCGCGGGACTCATCGGCGAGACGTTCGCCATCGGCGGTACCGTCCTCGTGGCGGCCGGCGTCTTCCTCGATCAAAAGAAGCGCCGCGAGCAGATGTAAAAGCGAGCCGGGCGTTGGATATCGGCTAGTGTCCAACGCCCGGTTTCATGGACAGGGAGATCGGCGTGAGAACAAAGGCTATTATCGTTGCGCTTCTGGTGTGCCTTTCGGCACCTCAACTTGGATGTGCCAGCGTTGCAAAGCAAGGAAGCGGCTCTACGGAAAAGGCCGCCACAGCGGTAAAGAATAAAGACAAAAAGAAGCCGAGCGAAGAAAAGGCGGCGCAAACCTCTGGAACCAAGACCGAGGAGAAGAAAGAATCCGACGACAAGGACCAGAAGTCCGATGACTCCAAGAAAGAGGATAACAAGTCTTCCGACTCGTCGAAGTCGGACAACAAGGGCGATTCCTCCCAGTCCAAGCAGAATTCCGGTAATTCTCAGAACTCTGGCAGCAATAACTCCTCTTCCAACGGCGGTAGCCAGAAGAAATGGGTTGCCGAGCAGGGCCACTGGGAAACCGACTACAGCCAGGTCTGGGTACCGAACGTGGTATACACGCGTCATCCTCGTTTCTGGGTCAATCATGGTGGTACTATGGTAGGGCCTTTCGATTCATCCGATGCCGCCTACGCTTGGATTATTAACGATGGCGAAAACGGCGGTATCGGTGGATCCGTTGTAGATGATTCGTATACCACCTCTGAGGACCAGGGACATTATGAACAGCAGGCTACGGGACAGCATTGGGTTGTCGACGTCGCCGGCCACTGGGAGTAATGTGCATCGTTCCTCTCCTCTTACATTCGGTAAATAAAAAATTATTTGCGGGCGGCCGGTTTCGGCCGCCTTTTTTAGACGCCCAGTCTGGGAGCAAACGATAGGAAAGCAATCAAACGAGAGGCCGTTCCAAAAGAATCCGGCGGTGCAGGATGCTTCGGGCAAAACCGTTCGCAAATCGGTAAGGTCTTTCATCAACTTGCTCCAGCCCTCGTCCGGAGTCCGCTGCGCGGTAATGCAAAAACTCGGCATCCCTCGCATTCGCATTACCGCTCCGCTCTCGCTACAGCGAATTTCTAACACTCAGCATCCTTCGCGTTAAAAATTCGCTTCCGCTCACGGTCTCCGCTGACACTACGACACCGCGAAGCCTTTCGCTCGAAACGAGGCCTCTCATTTCGTGTCTACGCTACGCTCCGCCCAATCGCCGTTCCGGTGATTGCAAGATTGGTGTTGGGCTAGATAAATGGGGCCATACTCGCCCCCTTTATCTGCCAACACATCTTGTTTATCACCTCTCACGGCGATAAAGTTAGAAATGAAGTTCGCCTTCATTTCTAAGGGAAGCGACGGCGTCACTTCAAAAAAACGGCGCGACGTCAGTCGCTCCTAAAAAGGAAAGCAATCTCATATCGGTTTTTGAATCGGTGGCCTCACCGATTCGCTCTGCTTTCCTGGGGGGGCATATGAGTTGCAAGCGTCCACACACCGTTAAGGCGACACTCACTTCTGAAGAATATGAAACGTTTTCCGCTTTGGCGGAAAAGGCAGGCATGACGAAAGCCGAACTCATTCGTTATAACTTGATCCATCGGAGTGAATCACTCGATAATCTAGTTTCCAAAAATGATGACGGTGGCCGCAGCAAAAAGCTGCAACCCGTTTCAGGTGATTCGGACGAAAAGCGCTCGAAGGTCATTTACGTTAAGGTCACCGATGGCGAGCACGAGGCGATCCGCAAACGGGCGGATATACTCGGTGCGACCGTCAGTGCGTATGCCCGCCGCGTGATGCTTGCCGGTAAAATCGAGAAGATCGATTTCGATAAAAGCCAAGTCGCGAAAATCTATCACGAGCTGTATCGCGAGGGAACGAACCTCAATCAGCTGATGTATTTTGTGAACGCCCAAGGGCTTCCCGCGTACAACGAGAAAGCTGTTTTTCGTACGCTTGAAAAGGTTTACCAGAACGCCCGCAAAGTCACTCTCTTCATAAGAGAGCTCGAGCGGCGCTATTTCACCGACGGCGGTGATCTCAATGACCGTTATTAAGCAGAAAGGTATTTCATCCGAACGCTACGCGAAGAACGTGCGCAAGTACATCAACGGAAAGCGTGCTTTGGCCCGCGGCGGCTGGAACCTCGCGAACGGAAAGTACTGGTTTTCCGAGATGACTATGACGCGGAAGATGTTTCATCACGACAGGTCCGCGCGTGCCGGCGCGAAGAACATAACGATGCTTCATCAGATTCTCGCGTTTCTGCCCGAGGAGTGCAGCTGCAACGGAGGCAAGATGACCCCAGATGCGTGTATGGCCTACGCGGAGCAATGGCTTGCGAAGCACTATCCGCATCAACAAGTGATTGTCGCGTTGCATGAGGAAAGTGATAAGGCGGGAAAACGCTACGCAGTGCACATGGCGATTAACCGTACCGATTTGTTAACCGGCAAACGTTGCGAGACGGGTGGGCGACGCGGAAAGTACGAACGCGCTGCGTGGGTCCGTGAAATGGACGAGGCTTGGAATCTTACTCAACTTGAAAAGGGAAAGAAAAATTCGAAGATTCGTGATCGCCAGCCGCGCGACACAGAAAAGGAGATTATCGGTCGCGGTGAGTACAGTTATAAAAACAATCTGCGCGAGCTAATCCATCTTGCAATCAATGAAGGTCACCCAAAGAATATGGAGCAGTTCAAAAAACTACTTGCCTCATGGGGCGTAGACATTTTCATCAAGAACAATCGAGTCTATGCGACAGATCTCGATATCAAGGAGGCCGTCAATCCGAAGTGCACTTTCAATCTGACTCGACTCGACGGACGTTTCGCGGTCAAACAACTTGAAGCGGCGTTCGAAAAGAACATGTTGGAAGCCGAGCGAGCGTTGCCGTATGAGAAGCGCTGTGAGATTTACATTCAACGTCTTAAGAAGGCGTACTCGGCGTGGGTCGAACAAGCGAAAGCGAGCAAGGGCGTCGCCTACAATTCATTCCCCAAATTCATCGCACCGAAGTGCGATGAGGACCTGCTCGAAGATCCGGCGGTTCGCGATGAGCTTCTTGCGCGTCGCGGTTACGCAAGGGAGATTCGCAACCGCTATGCCGGCGCCGTTCCCGATGCCGGCGATGATCGCGTTCGCGCCGCAGGTCGAGCCCATGGTGGCAACGTTGACATCTCGCCGCAGGTCGATCGCGCGGTCGACCGAGGCGATTACGCTCGCGGAGACACGCCTCGCTAGTTTTGGAAAGCCTATCGTCGGTGCCCTAGCGCACTGCCATCCAGTGCCGATTCTGCCATACTCGCAATTCGGCGAGGATGAGGAGTATGAATTGATCGGGGCTTATAGGACAAAATGTGTGTCCTATAAGCCCCAAGGATGACGATTCCAATACGGACGACACCAAAACCGGCATCGACGGCTCCATGGACGATTCGGATTCCAAATAGGCCCTGTTAGTTGAGCTACTTCTTTGCCGGTGTCGTATACGAAACCGCTATACCCGCGGCAATTGCCATGAGGCAGCTTGCGACGAGTCTGTACTCATACTTCAAAACGTTTGTTGCGGTCAGGGCGATAATCAACACAGTCGCAATTTGCAGAATTATCATTATTACGAAGAGATTGATTCCTTGTTTGGCCGAAGTCGCTGAGTGAGTTTGGCTTTGTTGATTCAGGTTGTAGCTGACAACAAAAGCGATCAGCTCGCTTGATACGGGGCCGACAACATAGAAAAAGAGTGCGTCAATGAAGCCTATAGTGTTGTAAGTGTTGTAAGTTGTTTCGCCGGAAAAAACAGCGTATAAAGCATATCCAAATCTTGGCTGATTCACGTATGAGTAGGAGAAGACCAAGAGCGTCAATATTGCTACTACCAGAAGTGCATTCAGGACAAATCGTTTGCTTTTCATCGATCGCTCCTTCCGGGTGACTCTTATTTGTAATTCTACAGCAGCCATTTGTTTTTCAAAGAATTTGACTGTCCTAAATAACATGCACTTTCGCTGGAGGGTCGCTGTTTGGCGGCCCTCTTTTTTGCACAGGCGCGGTGGGATGGTAATATCGGGCGGGAGTCAGCCGCTCTGATAGAATCATCCTTGCTGTCGGCAGCCCTCGTGCCGGGCAGAGCCCTCCATTTGATGGGAGGTGATGCCCATGACCGATTTCACCGAGCTCGTGAAGCTCCTGACCGCTATGGTCTCGCTCCTCACGGCCCTTGTCGGCCTTTCCAAGGCACTCAAGCAGGGCTCGAAGCCCAAAAAGAAAGGCCACCGTCGCTAAGACGATGACCCAACTTCATTAAGCAACGGCTCTGCCCAGCTCTCTACAACTTGGGCTGCCGTCGGCACCATTTTACCCTCCTGACGAGGAATTCGTCCATATTTCAAAAATCAAATCCTGTTCGCGCGTGAGCGTAAACTTTTAGTTGGGCAAATCCGGCAGATTGGAGCTTGAAACATGAGGGATATGCACCTCATGTCGCTCATAAAACGTCTCCTGACCTCGAAGGAGAACGTTTTTTAGCGATAAAAGGAGACATAAATATGATCTGGTTTACCAGCGATACCCACCTCGGGCATGAGAACGTGCTGAAGTTCACCGACCGCCCGTGGGAGACGATTTGGCAAATGAACGAGGCCATCGTCGACAACATCAACGGCAGGGTTGCCGTGGACGACGAGCTCTACATCCTGGGGGATTTCTCATTCAAGATGACCGCCCAGGACGCCTACGGGCTGCGCAAGCGGATCGCCTGCAGGCGCATCCACCTAGTCCCGGGAAACCACGACAAGGACTGGACCCAGCCGGCGGTCGCGGGCGCCTTCACCGTGGAGCCGCCGATCTGCGTGCTCAAGATCGACGGGCAGAAGATCGTCCTGAGCCATTACCCCATGGCCGACTGGCAGGGCATGAACCATGGATCGTGGCACCTCCACGGGCACATCCACAGCAGCGGCGGCGCGTACAACGAGTTCAACCGCAAGCAGGGCCTTCTGCGCTACGACGTCGGTTGCGATGCCAACGGGCACTCCCCGGTGAGCCTCGACGAGCTGAGGGAATGGTTCGCCGGAGTCGACGAGCCGTGCGGCCGGGTGAAATGGCCCTGGTGGGTCAACGAGACCGGCGACAGGCAGGTCGAGCGCGAGCTGGCGGCTTACAAGCGGAAAGAGGCGATCCGATGACGGTCTATGTGACAGGCGACATCCACGGTGGGCTCGACATGCAAAAGCTCCGCGACTGGGAGCTTGGGGATAGCCTTGGCAGCGACGACTATCTGATCATCGCCGGCGACTTTGGCTTTCCGTGGGACTTCTCTGCCGAGGAATGCGCCGATATCGCTTGGCTGGAGTCGCGCCCCTACACGGTGCTGTTCGTCGACGGCAACCACGAGCGCTTCGATCACTGGGCGGAGCGCCCCATGGAGATGTGGCATGGCGGGCTGACGCAGCGCCTGTCGGACACCTCGCCCATTCGGCGCCTGACGCGCGGCGAGGTCTTCGAGCTCGACGGATCGACGGTCTTCACCATGGGCGGTGCCACGAGCGTGGACAGGGAATACCGCGTGCCGTATTCCAGCTGGTGGCCTCAGGAGCTCCCGGACGAGCGCGATTTCGATACCGCGCGGACAAAGCTCGACGAGGTCGGCTGGAAGGTCGACTGCGTCATCACCCATACCTGCCCGACGCGCATGCTCTCGCCGACGCTCTACCCGGACCCGGGCTGGGAACGCCCCGATGTGGACCGGCTGACCGAATTCCTCGACGAGCTCGAGGACCGCCTGGACTACAAGCGCTGGTATTACGGCCATTTTCACCGAGACGGCAATCCGGACGAACGGCACACGGTGCTGTATGACCGGATCGTGAGGCTCGGGGACAAACTCCTGCCGTGGGGTGCGTACTGATGACGGTCTATGCGACAGGTGACGTGCACGGCAGGGCCGAGTACGGGTCCAGCCGGTTTGCCTTCACGAATTGGCCGCTGGGCCGGACCCTGACGCGCGATGACGTGGTGATCGTGGCCGGCGACTTCGGCTTTGTCTGGGATGGGTCCAACGCCGAGAAATACTGGCTCGACTGGTTCGAGTCGAAGCCATGGACCACGTGCTTCGTAGACGGAAACCACGAGAACCACCGGATGCTGGCAGAACTGCCGGTGCGGGAGTGGAACAGCGGCCTCGTTCATGAGGCGCGACCGCACGTGCTGCACCTGATGCGCGGAGAGGTGTTCGATATCGACGGACTCACAGTCCTTGCCATGGGCGGCGCCGCGAGCAACGACAGGCAGTATCGCAGGGAGGGGAGGAGCTGGTGGCCCGAGGAGATGCCGAGCGAGGAGGAGATGGGCCAATGCCGCGCCGCACTCGCCCGCGTGGGCTGGAGGGTCGACTACGTGGTGAGTCACGAGGCGCCGGCCGTCCTTGCTGAGGGACTGTGCCGCGAGTGCGGACGCGAGTATCGGGGCGACCGGCTGCAACGATTCCTTGGCGAGCTCGACGGACGGCTCGGCTACCGAACCTGGTTCTTCGGGCATTACCACGGCGACGAATGGCGCGACGCCAAGCATCGCCTGATCTACCGAGACATCGTGCCGATCGAAGATGCTGCGCCCGGTTCTAGGAACCTTCTGGAAGCGCTCTAGAAGATTCCTAGAAATCAGCCGCCTGATAGGAGAAGCGCGGGGCTACTCGCCCTTCATCTGGGTCATGACCTTGACCTTGGCCTCGGCCACGGCCGCCCGCTGCTCGGAGGCGGCGAGACGGTCCTTGAGGGCGGCGATCTCGGCCATCAGGTCGCGCTGGGCCAGGAGTGTGTCGGCTTGGGCTTTCAGTGCAGTGTCACGCTCGCCGCGCAGCCGCTCGATCTCATCGACCATGGCCTCAGCCTCGGCATGGAGTTGGACAACCTGCCTGCCGAGGCCCTTAGCACGGGAGAGGTACCTGATGCTTGCGGCGTGGAGCTCGTTGTTCTCGAGTTCGAGGTTCGCGGTATCGAGTTCGAACTTCTCCTCTATAAAGGCAATCCGCTCATTGCAGTCGGCCTCAATCTTTTCATTCCGATCCGTCGCCTCGGCGAGCTTGCGGCTGAATTCATCCACCTGGGCCATGAGCAGTGCGTTCTCGGTCCTGAGGTCGGCGGTCTCGCGCAGCAGCTTCTCCCGCCACCTCGCCTCGATTCGCTCGGCGGCCTCATCGAGGACGGACTTCATGCCGTAACCGTAGATCTCCCTGATTTTTCTCTCGTCTGTCATCGTGCGACATTCCAATCAACAATGGGCATGGCTCCGCCACGCCGTACGGCTGGGAACAAATACGCGGCCGCTGTTGATTTGTAGTCGTCCTGCGATCGGTGAGTTCTAAAAAGGCGTCTCAAGTCATGCGTTCACGCAGGTTTTCGATTGGAGAAATACCGCACGTTTTCATGATATCACGTGCCTTAAAGACCATGAATGGACGGCCATATCGATTCGTTGAAAATGGCACCAACGACGTGTTGGTGGCGGGGGAGTGATGGCGTTAAAGATGTCGAGAATGATTATAGGATTGTTTTAGATGCGGGCATGAAAAAGGGTCGAATCGAAGTGTCTGGCCGGACGCCAATTGTCCGGGAACTGTTTCGATTCGACCGTGTTTCATTTTACATCCGCGGCATGCTCTTATAGACGCCCGGCGATTACCGACCTTCACGACCTCGATAGTCGGGCTATGGACTTAAGATTTCTTGGGCTCCCAGCCGTTTTCGATTGCGGCGGGGTAGACTGCGGCGTAATTAAGCATCCAGCTGCCATCGCCCGCTTTTTGAATAAACCCCTTATCCGTCAAAGAGGTATAGGCCCGGGAGATCGTATTCTTACTTAGGTGGTAGCGCTCCTCAATCCATTTGCTTTTTGCGTAAAAGCCCATGGCTCGTTTGTTTTTGGAAGGATTTCCAAGCTTCCATACTAGGCCGAGGATGAGGCGCTCGGCAGCGACAGTGGTGGCACAACACGCCCAGTCGGGCACCGAAATAAAATTCGCGTTATCCATTTTCCTTCTAATCTCTCGTTGCTCATTAACATCATCGCGATATTTGTCAGAAATTGACGGTAGCTCGCTCATGTTTACCGCCTAGTCAAGGTGGGCGGTACGACCTTCAAGCTGTTTGAAAAGTTCGTAGAATGAGCTTTCAAACATGTAATTAGAGCGATGGACCTGGATGAGCTTGCCGGACTCGCGCATGAATTTACGTGCAGTGTTCTCGCTCCAGCCAGTGATTTCGCGGATATCGTTAACGCGGAGCAACCGATCGCACTGAGCGGCACCAGTAGGGAAAGTGGTTGATTTCCGATCTCAGCCGAACACATTGAGCGGATAGGCCGTTCCCGCAGC
>CABSMN010000026.1 GCA_902478765.1 uncultured Collinsella sp. | reverse complement strand
CTAGCTTCGTCGGCAGCGTCAGATGTGGATAAGAGACAGGATCGGGCATGCGTGCGAGATGGCCGAGGGCTCGGGCGTGCAGATTGAACTTACGTCGGGGGCGGTGCCGCTCTTTGACCAGGTGCTCGATATGGCGCGTCTGGGCATTATTCCTGCCGGTGCCTACCGCAACCAGGACTTCTTTGGCCCGCGCGTGGCTGCCGACGAGGACCTGGAGCCGGGCATGTTGGATGCACTGTACGATCCGCAGACCTCGGGTGGTTTGCTCATCGCGGCGCCTGCTGCCGATGTGGATGAGCTTGCGCGCCGTCTACATGCCGAGGGACGTATCGCCGCCGTCGTCGGGCGCGTGTGCGAGGCGGAGCCGGGCGGTCCTGCCGTCCGCGTTGTTCGCTAGCCCGCACGTTTATGTAACTGCTTGCCGTTCTCTAGAACGGCTCTTTCGAAAGGAATTTGTTATGTCTACCAAGATTGAAGTCAATGCCATGGGCGATGCCTGCCCGCTGCCCGTCGTCAAGACGCTCAAAGCTCTGAAACAGCTCGATGGCGAGGGTGCTGTGGTGACCTCGGTCGACAACGAGACCGCCGTCAAGAACATCTCCAAGATGGCGCAGGAGAAGGGCTGCACGGCCTCGGTCGAGAAGGTTTCTGACGCCGAGTGGCACGTGACCGTGGCGACCTCTGGCGCCGTTGCCATGGCCGATCCCGAGCAGGATGGCGCTGCCTTCTGTGATGCCAGCGCCGGCAAGGGCCAGCTGGTCGTTTCCGTCTACACCGATTGCATGGGCCGCGGCGACGACGAGCTGGGCCACAAGCTCATGAAGGCCTTTATCTTTGCCGTGACACAGCAGGAGGAGCTGCCCGCCACGATGCTGTTCTACAACGGCGGCGCCAAGCTCACCGTCGAGGGCTCGCCGGTGCTCGATGACCTGAAGGGCCTGGCGGAGCAGGGTGTCGAGATTCTCACCTGCGGCACCTGCCTCGATCACTTTGGCATTAAGGACCAGCTCGCGGTGGGCGAGGTCACGAACATGTACGTGATCGTGGAGAAGATGGAACAGGCCGTGCGCGTCGTGCGCCCGTAGCGTATTGGTTGGAGTTGCCATGAGGGAGAAGCGCCCGGCGCTTGTCATCACGTTTCCCACCACGGCGGCCGCCATGGGCTGCGAGTCCCTGTGCGTCGAGCGCGGCCTTCCCGGGCGAACGATTCCCGTGCCCGGGGAGGTCGCTGCCGGCTGCGGTTTGGCGTGGAAGGCGTTGCCTGCCGATGAGGAACTGCTGCGCGGCGAACTCGCCGAGGCGGGTGTTCCCACCGAGGGCTATACCGTGATCGATATGTGGGAGGTCGTGCGATGATCTACCTGGATAACGCGGCGACGACCATGCACAAGCCGCAGACGGTCATCGATGCCGTGGCGCAGGCGATGTGCTCGCTCGGCAATGCCGGGCGCGGTGCCACCTCGGGTGCGCTCGATGCGGCACGTACCATCCACGGCTGCCGCGCCAAGCTTGCGCGCCTTTTGGGTTGCCCGAGGGCGGACCATGTGTGCTTCACGCCCAACTCCACCGCGGCGCTCAACACCGTCATCAATGGCGTGGTGCGCCCCGGCGACCGTGTGGTTACGACGGTGCTTGAGCACAACTCCGTGCTGCGTCCGCTCAACCGCCTGTCGGCAGAGCAGGGCGTGACCGTTGAGCATGCGGGCTGCGACGCGAACGGCGCGCTCGACTATGACGAGCTCGAGCAGCTGGTCACGCCGGGCACGCGTGCCGTGGTGGTGACGCACGCCTCCAATGTGACCGGCAACGCGGTCGACATCGCGCGCGTGGCTGCCATGGCCCATGCGGCCGGCGCGCTCGTGATCGTCGATGCCTCGCAGTCTGCCGGCACGGCGAAGATTGACATGGATGCCATGGGGCTCGATGTTGTGTGCTTTACCGGCCACAAGGGGCTCATGGGTCCGCAGGGGACCGGCGGCCTGGCCGTGGCGGAGGGCATTGACGTGGCTCCGTGGGCCATGGGCGGCACGGGCGTGCACAGCTTCGATGCGCTGCAGCCGCTTGAGTGGCCCACGCGCCTGGAGGCGGGCACGCTCAACGGTCACGGCATCGCGGGCCTTTCTGCCGGCCTTGACTATATCGAGGCGCAAGGCGGGGTCGAGGTGATTGCTTCCCGCGAGCGTGCGCTCGCTGATCGCTTTCTTGCCGGTGTGCGCGAAATCCCGGAGATCAAGCTTTACGGTGCCTTTGACCAGCCGACGCGCTCTGCGATTGTGTCGCTCAACGTGGGCGATATCGATTCGGCCGAGATCTCGGATGCGCTCATGCAGGGGTGGGGGATTGCGACGCGCCCCGGTGCCCATTGCGCTCCGCTCATGCACCGCGCGCTGGGAACCGAGCGCCAGGGTGTCGTCCGATTCTCGTTTGGCTATTTCAATACGGCCGAGGAAGTCGACATGGCGATTGAGGCTCTGCGCGATTTGAGCTGCGATTAGACCAACCTTTTGCTCCCATAGATAAACCGTTTGCGCTACCTTCCCGCATTGTCGCTTATACGGGGTAATGTGAAATGATGGCCCACACTGGGACTCTGTATCTTTGCGAATTGCGGGAAGGTTCCTATGAACAGGATCACTGCTGCCCTCTATAGGTTTTTAGTCGTCTATCTTTCGGTCGCGATGGTCGTGACCTCGATACCCCTTGCTCCCAGCACAGCCTATGCCGATGATGCCGGGGCGGTCGCCGTCGAGAGCGAGGTCCAAGAGGCAGACTCGGGCTCTGACGCTGATGTCGATGCGGTCGATAACGCGTCGTCTTCGGGCGAGGGCAGCTCATCCACAACTTCCGACCAAACGAATAACGCTCAGGACGAATCGTCCAGCTCGGATACCAGCACTTTCACGTCGAGCTTGGCTCAAGACCTTGCGGGCGCTGCTGCCGATTCAGATGTCGCAAGGAGCCTGGCTGCTACGGCGGAGTCCCCGTCTGACGACAGCGAAGTCGATGCCCTCACGTACGAGCCAACGGTCTACGAGTATGCCAAGTTCATGCCGAACTACTACCTGTATCCGTGCGATGCAGACGGAAATGTAACGGTAGAGATTGATGAGAACAACCCGCGCGAGAACTCCGTCGACGGTCGGATGGTAACGAATTTGATTATCGATTACAGGACGGATTTAGTCGACGTACAGCTCTGCGCCGACTCGACCAATCTGCGTTCAGTGCGCTTTGAGAACAGCTCAATTTCTAAAATCGGAACACACGCCTTCTATAACTGCCCGAACCTCATCGATATCAGCCTTTCCGGTATGACTATCGGTCACATCGGAAAAGAGGCATTCTATAGCTGCAAGTCGCTTACGAGTTTGAACATCAACGAGGTTGCCACTATTGGCTCTATGGGCGACGCCGCGTTTGCCGAGAGTGGACTGGTGTCCACGGGACTCGATAAGGTTGTTGGCCTCACGTCGATTCCTCTCATGGCCTACGACGGCTGCAAGGCTCTAACCGATACTGGCCTGGATAAGAATACCTCCATCACATCAATCGGAGTCGATGCGTTCAGAAACTGCTCGTGCCTTGCGACGACGGGACTCGAGAGCAATACGACGATCGAGACGCTCCGCGAAGGTTGTTTCTCTGGGACCAATATGAGCGGTGGGCTGACGCTGCCCCTATATTCCAAGATTGAGGTACTGCCGAGTTGTGCGTTCTCTGACTCTAAGCTCGAAACCGTGTACCTTGGGTGCGACCATGTGGTGCTCATTAATTCCACCACGTTTCCCAAGCAATACATGACTGTCATGGTCCCTGCCAAGATGGTTTCGCAATACGAAAGCGGCCACCCTAAAGAGGTTTGGGAGAGCTGCAATGGTAGCCTGCCCGTCCCCGTAGGCAAGATGCTCCAAAAGATTGAGATCTCGCGTGATCCCGACAAGATGGCCTATCAGCCGGGGGAAAAGATCTCGCTCGAGGGCATGAGTGTCACATTTCAATATCCTCATTCGACGATGGATAGCGACTACGAAGCGCTCATAAAGGAAGAACTCGGCGAATACCTTACGGCGACCCCCTGCGATGGTGATGTCTTCGACGAGTCGATGGACGGAGAACCTATACAGCTCGTGTACGACGATGGCTACACGCGCCTTGTCGCATACAGCAAGGGCAACCTGCAGCAGGCGGCCTACGAGTATGCCAAGCTCATGCCCAACTACTATCTGTATCCGTGCGACGCAAACGGAAATCTTACGGTAGAAATCGATGAAAACAACCCGCGCGAGAACTCTGTCGATGGTCGAATGGTAACGAATTTGATTGTTGATTACGGGGTTGATGAAGTCGACGCACAGCTCTGTGCCGACTCTACCAATCTGCGTTCAGTGCGCTTTGAGAATAGCTCCATTTCTAAAATTGGACTGCACGCCTTCTATAATTGTCCGAATCTCACCGATATAAGCCTTTCCGGTATGACCATCGGCACCATCGGGAAAGAGGCATTCTATGGCTGCAAGTCGCTTGCGAGCCTGAACATCAGCGAGACTACTACCATTGGCTCTATGGGTGACGCCGCGTTTGTCGACTGTGGGCTGGTGTCCACGGGGCTCGACAAGGTTGTCGGCCTCACATCGATTCCCGACAGAGCCTACGAAGGCTGCAAGGCTCTGACCGATACCGGCCTGGACAAGAATGCCTCCATTACATCGATTGGCGTTTGCGCGTTCAGGTTCTGCTCGAACCTTGCTACCACCGGGCTCGAGAGCAACACAACGGTCGAAACGCTTGGCCACACCTGCTTCTACGGCACCGACTTGAACGGCGGGCTGACGCTGCCATATAACTCCAAGATCGAGGAGTTGCCGGAAAAGGCGTTTGGCAGCACCAATCTCGAGACCGTGTTCTTTGGGTGCAACCACGTGGTGCTCATTAACAGCGACACATTCCCCAAATACAACATGACCGTCATGGTCCCCGCAAAGATGATTCCTAAGTACAGCAAAGGAGAGCCCAGAGCTGTTTGGGAGAGGTACAACGGCTGCCTGCCCGTCCCGGTGGGCAAGGTGCTCGAGAACGTTGAGATCTCATGCGACCCCAACAACATGACCTATGAGCCGGGGGACACCATTTCGCTCGAGGGCATGAGCGTCGAGCTCGATTACCCGCATTCGGTATCGATTTGGAACTACGAAGCCCTCATAAAGGAAGAGCTCGGTGAGTACCTAACGGCAACTCCCTGTGACGGCGACGTCTTCGACGAGTCGATGGACGGACAACCCGTAAAGCTCGTGTATGACGACGGCTATTCGCATTTTGAAACCCAGACCAAGGGCACGCTACAGCTTAAGAAGCCTGAGCCGACGTCGTTCCAGATCTCCTATGCCCAATCGATCGATAAAGGCGAACGCAAACTGATGGACGGCGTTGAGCTGCCCGATGTTTCCGGCGCGACGACAATCGATGCGGGCGCCGAGGTCACGCTCGATGCCGGTGCTTTGGGGATGCTCAACGACAACCTTACCTTTAAGGGCTGGTATGACACCGAGTCCGGCAAGTACATCTCCAAAGAGACGGTCTACACGTTTACGCCGGATAAGGATCTGTCCCTCGAGGCTCGCTTTAAGCTCAAGGACTATGCGGTGCATGTCAACGATGCGCAGGCGACCGATTCGTCGCAGGACTATGCACACCTGAGTGTTACCGCCCAAAACTGCTATCGCAATGCCGGCGAGACGGTTGAGGTTTCCGCCGTCACGGATAACGCCCTGTTCCTGGGCTGGTATCTGGGCGAGGGCGATGATACGTACGCCGCGAGCGATCAGCTCGACTTTACCTATACGGTGGACAAGGCGGACGCGATTGTGTCCGAGGACAAGACTGACGCTAGGATCGAGATCACTCCGCGATACTGCGCTCCGCAGGCGAGCGTTGTGCTGAGTGTGGATGGGGTCAATGAGAACGGGCAGCCGCTCGGGCAGTTCCTTTCCACCGGTCTGTACGGTATCGGGTCGCGCGTCACGGTCGTGGCCGTCCCGTCGCCCGGTTATGTGTTTGACTATGCGACCGATGCCCTCGGTAACGTTGTCTATTCCGGCGACGATGGTCCGTCCTACACGTTTGTGCTCGAGGGAGATGTGCAGTACACCGCGCATTTCCGGGAGGCGACTGACCCCGATGAGTCACTTGCGGCGCTGAAGGCCGCGCTCATCGCCGCGATTACGGCTGCGGCCGTTCTCGCTACCATGTATGGCTTGGGCGAGATCGTCGATCCCATCGCGGCCGATGCGGTAATTGAGATCGGTATGGCCGACAATATCGAGGATGTTGCCGCCGTCGGCACGAAGGTGCTCAAGGAGATTAGGGACATCATCGACGACCGCAAGAAGCCCAAGCCTCATGGTGACCATAAGATCGAAATTATTGCCACCGCGCAGCCCGAGGTGGGCGGTGCCGTTACCGGCGGTGGTTTCCACTACGAGGGGACGGTTGCCACGCTCGAAGCCGTCGCAAATCCCGGCTATCGCTTCGTATGTTGGAAAGAGAACGGCGTCGAGGTCTCGACATCTCCTCTCAAGACGATGACGATCACGGACCTGACGCCCGAGGTTGTAAAGATGACGGCCGTATTCGAGAAAAAAGTCGAGATTACGGCGGTTGCCGAAGCCGATGGCATTCAGGCCGATTTTTCGACGGGCTGCACCGCAAGCCCTGTAAAGCAGAGCATCACCCGTGGCGATCAGGCTATGGTCACTGCGAGCGAGGGTCCCGACTATGCCTTTGTGGGATGGTTTGAGGACGGCATCGAGGTTTCGCCCGAGCGCACGTATATCTTCAAGGCCGAGGTCGACCGCCATCTGGTTGCGCGCTTCCGCAAGGCGGATAAGACCATCCTGGTGAATACCGATCCCTTCGACAGCGCCGAGGTGCTGTGCGATGGCGTGCCGGTCGTGGACGGCAAGGTTCGCGCGAAGGATGGCGATATCCTTACGTTTACGATACGGCCCAAGGTGCGCCCCGACAATCCGGAGAAAACGTACCGGTTTGTGGAATGGCGCGAAACCGATGCACAGGGCATCACGATTGCCAACAAGCAGGAAGTTTGCGAATACCGCGTTAACGGGAATGCCCGGATCGAAGCCGTGATGGACGGCAGGGATACGCATACCGTGCGTACCGAGGCTGACCCGCTCGAGGGCGGCACCGTTGCACTGAAGCGCGGCGAGACTGCTGGCATGGTCCTCGAGGTTCCCGAGGGCGAGCGCGTGACCGCGGAGGCCACGCCATCTGAGGGCTATATCTTTGACGGTTGGTATCTGAGCAATGGTGGCTCGGATACCACGTCGACGCTAGTGTCGAGTGAGCGTTCCTATACCTTTGAGCCCATTACCGACTGCGTGATCCAAGCGAAGTTTACGCGCGCCTGCAAGGTGGATGTCGTAGTTGAGCCTGCCGCGGCCATGGCGGGCAAATATATGGTACACGGCGAGGGCTACTGCATGAAGGGCGAGCCTGCCACGCTGAGCATAGAGCTCACGGCCGAGGCGAGCAAACAATTTACCTTTAAGGGCTGGTACGACGCCAAGACGGACCTGCTTTTGGGCACCGACCCCAGCTACCTCGAGCTCTATCCCGAGGACGTGGAATGCACCGTGCGCGCGGTGTTTGAGGAAAACACGTATACCGTGACGGCGAAGGCAAAAAAGACCTTTGTGGAGCGCGGTACGGTTGAGATCGAGGGCCACCCGGGGGCGTCTTCTGTTACCTGCGGATACGGCGATACGGTGATGCTCAAGGCGAAGGCCAACGACGGCTACCGCTTTGACCATTGGAAGGATGGCTCCGGTAAGGAGTACGACTCTGCCGAGCTGGTCGTTAAGGTCACCAAGAGCGATGCCTATACCGCGATCTTTACCGACTCAAAGCCCGAAGTTATGGTGACGGCTGATTCGTGGCTCGGCGGTATCGTGACGTGCAATGGGACCGTGGTGAAGCCTACGACCGATAAGTTCAAATTAGGGGAGAGCCTTCATCTGACGGCCAAGGCTCGTCCTGGCTATTTGTTCTGGGGTTGGTACGTCAACGGGCGCCTGAAGAGCCTTAAGCACGAGACCTCGTTGGTTGCGAAGGCTCGCGGTAAAACCGGACACTGCGTTATTACCGCGGCCTTTGTGCCGATCGATACCGTCTGCGTGCCTCTCGCCGATCCTGCGGAGGGCGGCACCGTCAAGGCGAGCCGAATCCTTGCCGACCGCGGCGCGGAGGTTGCCCTTAAGGCGACGCCCAATCCCGGTTACGTCTTTACTGGTTGGTATACGGCCGACGGCACGTTTGAGTCTGCCGATGCGGAGTTCACCTGCCATCAGGAGCGCAGCCATGTGCACGTCGCTCGCTTTATGGCAAAAAGCTATGAAGTCGACGCCACGGCGGTAGTCGATTCCGGCACCGGTTCGCTGGTCGAATCGAGCGTCGCCGGCTGGGTCGAGGGCACAGGTACCGTTGAGGCGGGGCATGCCGCCACGCTGACCGCGCATGCGCTTTCGGGCTATGCGTTTGAGTATTGGGCCGATGCCTCGGGCGCCGTGGTAAGCCGCGACATCACCTATCACGTGGTGCCGACGTCTGACACGGCGCTCCAGGCCGTGTTCTCGGCAAAACAATATACGGTGGACGTCTCGTGTGAAGAGAGCATGGGCACGGTCGAGGGCGCGGGGGCGTATGCCGCTGGACAGGTCGTAACCGTGCGTGCGGTCGCCGCCGAGGATACGGCTTTTGTGGGCTGGTTCCGTAACGGCACATGCGTGAGCTCCAAGAAAACCTATCGATTTACCGTGCGTGAGGATACGTCGCTCTATGCCGTCTTTGCGTCGGGTTCGTATGTCGTGCATACCGTTGCTTCGCCTGCCGAGGGCGGAGCCGTGAGCGGCTTTGGTGGCTATGAGGCTGGCGACCGCGCAACGCTTCGTGCGATCGCCAACACCGGGTATTCGTTTGCGGGTTGGACGGACGACAAGGGCGAGACAGTCAGCGAGAACGCCGACTATACCGTTAAGGTCGCGGGTGACGCCACCTATACGGCGACCTTTACGCCTAAGTCCTATCAGGTCGTTTTGAGCGCGAGTGACGATAGCGTTAGCACCCTGTGCGGCGAGGGCTCCTATCAATTCGGTGATACGGTCGAACTCAACGCTACGCCTATGGGAACCAAACGTTTTGCCGGTTGGTATGTCCTGGATGCCGAGGGCAACAAGTTGCTGCTGAGCTGCGACGCCCATTGCTGGGTTAAGCTCGACAAGGATATGGTCGAGGGGCTCGAGGACGATACGTTGGAGCTCCAGGCCGTGTTTGCCGATCCGTACGAGGCTGTCTCTTATACACATCTGACGCTGCCGACGAAGCTAGAAGTGTAGA
>CABSMN010000025.1 GCA_902478765.1 uncultured Collinsella sp. | reverse complement strand
TAGTCTCGTGGGCTCGGAGATGTGTATAAGAGACAGCGATATGTCCGGCGCCGACGTCGCTGCCGGTCTTGAGGGCCCCGACGGCATGCCCGGTACCGGTGGCCCCGGCTACTGCATCAAGGGCGAGTTTGCCACCAATCCGCGCAACAGCCATGTCGATGGCGCCCTTGCCATGGCACGCTCCATGGACCCCGATTCCGCGGGTTCGCAGTTCTACTTCTGCCTGGGTGCCCAGCATAACCTCGATTCCGGTTACACCGTCTTTGGTACCACGGTCGAGGGTCTCGATGTGATTTCGCAGCTGCGTGCCGGCGACGAGATCGTCCATGTCGAGATCGTTCACGAGTAAAGGGGACTTCCTTGAATAGCCAGCTGATCCAACAGGGCCGCGCCGCTTACCGCGCGGGTGATTTTTCTGCTGCAGCCCAGATGCTTGGGGCGGCAAAGACTCCCGATGAGATTATGGGCGAGGCCGATCACCTTCGTGGCAACGCCTTGATGCACCTTGGCATGTATGCCGAGGCCGCCGAGGCCTATGCCGCCGCCCTCAACGACGGTACCTACGGCAAGCGCGGCGCGCTGCTCACCAACCGCGGCAAGGCGCTCGCCGCCGTGGGCGACTACACGACGGCCGCTCAGGCTTTCTCTGCCGCTACGCAGGATGCTTCCTATGCCACGCCGTTCAAGGCCTATCTGGGCCTGGGCAATGCGCTGTTCCAGTCGGGCGACTATGCCAACGCGGGAACCGCCTTCCGTCAGGCTGCCATCGACGGCGCCAATCCGGCTCCTGCCGCCGCACTCGGCGAGCTCGGTCGTTGCTTCATTAAGCTCGGCCGTCCGGCGGATGCCGTGGAGACCTACCGCACGGCTATCGACTTTGCCGGCCCCCGCGACGACACGCGTGCGCTCAACGCCGGCATGGGTCAGGCGCTTTCTGCCGCCGGCCGTCCCTCCGACGCACTCGACGCCTTTAACGCCGCTACTGCCGATGGCATCTACCAGCTCACCTCCGAGCAGGCCGATGAGCTTGCCCGCGTGCACGATTCGCTTGCCGCGCTGTCTGCCCAGACGGCTATGGCCACGGCTCCGGCGCCCGCGATGGACGCTCCTGCCGTCGATCCGCTCGATCCTACGGGCGCGACCGGTCAGTTTATGCCCGATCCCTCGGACACCGGCTTCTTTACGCTGTCCGAGTCCGAGATGGTCCAGCAGGACCGTCAGGATCGTAAGCAGGCCAAGGTCCGTCGTCGCCATCGCCACACGGGTCTTAAAGTCTTCATCGTGCTGCTTCTGCTCATTTTGATCGCCGCGGGCGGTCTGGGCTTTGCCTACACGCGCGGCTTTGGCTTCCCGTCTCAGGAGTCTGTCGTTACCGATCTGTTCCAGGCTGCCGGCGACGGTGACGCCGCAAAGGCCGAGTCTTGCCTGGCCTCGAGCCTGTCCGAGGACGCTAAGTCGATGATCATCTCCTCGATTCCGCAGGGTGCCACCGTGTCCGTCGAGGGCATGGATCAGTCCATGACCGAGACGACCGCCAAGGTGAAGGCATCGCTGTCCAAGGGCGGCGAGCAGGAGTACACCGTCAAATTCGTGCGCTCCGACAACCATATCGGCTGGGCCGTTTCTTCGCTCGATATGGATTTCTCGGCTGCTGACAACCAGTAGTGACCTTATGGGATTTAGCTTTGCCCGGCGCTTCACCGCAAGTGAGGCGCCGGGCTTGCGCTAGTATGATGAGCTAGTAGTTTTCCAGCAATCATCCAACACATCAGGAGTTGCGTTGTTTTCTTTGATGGATATGTTCTTCGGTAGCTATGCGGGCGATCTTGCCATCGACCTCGGCACCGCCAATACGCTTGTCTCCGTGCGCGGCAAGGGCATCGTCATTCGCGAGCCCTCTGTTGTCGCCATCGACAAGAACGACGAGCGCATCTTGGCGGTCGGTATCGAGGCAAAGCGCATGCTCGGCCGTACGCCCGGCAACATCGTGGCCGTTCGTCCCCTGAAGGACGGCGTCATCGCCGACTTCGATGTTACCGAGGCCATGCTTCGCTACTTTATCGACAAGGCGTCCGAGAAGCGCTATCCGTGGACTCCGCGTCCGCGTGTTGTCGTCTGCGTTCCCTCCGGTGTCACGTCGGTTGAGAAGCGCGCTGTCTTTGAGGCCACGATCCAGGCCGGTGCCCGCCAGGCCTATCTGATCGAAGAGCCCATGGCGGCTGCCATCGGCGCCGACCTGCCCGTCGAGGAACCCACCGGCTCCATGGTCATCGACATCGGTGGCGGTACCACCGAGGTTGCCGTTATCGCTATGGGCGGCATCGTCGTCTCGCAGTCTATCCGTATTGCCGGCGACGAGTTCGATCAGGCCATCCTCACGCACGTTCGCGATGCCTACAACCTGGCCATCGGCGAGCGTACGGCAGAGGACATCAAGATCAAGGTCGGCTCCGCCGTGCCGCTCAAGGATGAGCTCGACGTCGAGGTCAACGGCCGCGACGTGATCACCGGTCTGCCCAAGACCGTGCGCATCGAGAGCGAGGAGATTCGTCGCGCACTCAACAAGCCGCTCGACGAGATGGCCAAGGCCGTCAAGGACGCACTCGACGCTACGCCTCCCGATCTTGCCTCGGACCTTATGTACTATGGCATTTTGCTGACCGGTGGCGGCGCGCTGCTGCGCGGTCTCGATGTGCGCCTGCGCGATGAGACCGGCGTTTCGGTCAACGTCAGCCCCACGGCGCTCGATAACGTTGTTAACGGCTGTGCCCGCGTGCTCGAGGCCAATGCGTTTGATGGCGGCTTCGTCCAGACCAATGCTTAATTTCCAAAAGGTGGATTCCATTTGGCACGATCTTCGGGTTTCTCCACAAATCTGAATACCAAGCGACAATCAACGGGTATGCGCCCGTTGATTGTTTTCAGCCTGATTTCGGTGTTGCTGCTCACGTTTTATATTCGTGAGGGCGAGACGGGGCCGATTCATGCCGTTCGTTCGGGCGTGACGACGATTACCTCGCCGGTGCGTTTTCTGGGCTCGACTGTGTCGGCTCCCTTCAATGCGATCGGTAACGTGTTCTCTAACCTTACGGCGTCACAGGACACGCTTGACGAGCTTAAGAAGCAAAATGAGGAGCTGACCTCCAAGGTTGCCGAGCTCTCCGAGGCTCAAAAGACCGCCGAGCGACTGGAGGGTCTGGTCGGTCTGCAGTCGACCTACAACCTCAAGTCCACTGCAGCTCGTATCGTCGGCGCTTCGGGCGATGCCTGGACCTCGACCGTTACCATCGATAAAGGTTCTGCCGACGGGCTTACCATCAACATGCCTGTGACGAGTTCGGCTGGTGTTATCGGACAGATCATCGAAGTCTCGGCCAAGACGTCCACCGTGCGTCTGATCGGCGATGAGAACTCGGGCGTGTCCGCTATGGTGCAGGACACGCGCGCCCAGGGCATGCTGCAGGGTCAGGCTGACGGCACGCTGCGTCTTGAGTACGTGAGCGTCGACTCCGACGTTAAGGTTGGCGACATCATCGTGACCTCGGGCATTGGCGGTGTGTTCCCCAAGGGCCTTCCGCTCGGCACCGTCTCGTCGGTTGAGAAATCGGCAAACGACGTGTACTACACCATTGTGGTACGCGCCCAGACGACGGCCGAGAACAACGAGGAAGTGCTGGTCATCACCTCGCTGACCGACGAACAGTCGGCCTCGGATGAGGACGTGAGCACCGCTAATAGCACGCCGCAGGGAACGTCGCGCGATGCTGCGACCAAGACGAAGGACGAGAGCTCGGATGACGGTTCCGACACGTCCGAGACGACCGATTCCGGCTCGAGCGAATAGGGGGCATGTCCATGGATCTACACGAGCAGGGGATGAGCTCCCGCACGTTTGTAATCGCCGCCATCGTGTGCGTGCTGCTGCAGGCAGGCCTGGCACCGCAGATCTCCATTGCGGGCGGTCGCGTCAACTTCATGATTATCCTGGTGTGCCTAAGCGTGTTCTCGGGCGACCCGACCCGTGCCGTCGTGTGCGGTTTTTGCAGCGGCTTGTTTTATGACCTGTCCGCTGCCGTGCCGGTGGGAGTTATGTCGCTCCTGCTGACCGTGGGTTCTTTTGCCCTGGTGCACAGCGCTGCCGGTCAAACGAGCGGTACCCCGAGTGCGCGCGGCATCACTGTGGGCGCCTTTGCGCTCGTCATTAATGTGATCTACAGCATCATCTTGCTGTTTATGGGTATGGAGACGAGCTTTGTCGTGGCGATCTTCGGCCATGCGCTGCCGTCTTCGATCCTGACGGGTCTGGTTGCCATTCCGTTTTTGATGTCCGGCGTCGTGCCGCAGTCCGGTTATGGATTCTCCGCACGTGGCGGACGCCAGACGGGCATGCGCTTTAAGCCCAAGACCCGTAAGCTCAAATAGGGGAGGCCCGTAGATGTCTTCCCAGATGACGGTTATTATCGCCGGTATCGTGCTGGTTGTGGCCATCGTGGTCGCGCTGGTCATCATGCGTCGCGGCGATTCCCGTTTTACCTACGATACGCAGCATGGAACGGCCCCGCGCGCCACCGAGGGCGAGGGCAATACCGCGGCGACCGCCTTTAAGGGCCGCTTCTCCATCCTCACCACGGGTGTGGGCGCGATGTTCGCGGCGCTTGCCGTCAAGCTGTGGGGCATGCAGATGGTCTCGTCGGACTATTATGAAAAGCAGGCTAATAGTAATCAGACGCGCACCGTTACCACACCCGCTGTGCGCGGCCGCATCCTCGACCGTAATGGCGTGGCACTTGTCCAGAACCGTCCCTCACTTGCTGTCGTGGCCTACCGCGACCTTGCCGAGGATGAGGTTCTGGTTCGCCATCTTGCCAACGTGCTCGGTATGCCCTACGTGGCGGTTCTGCGCAATATTCAGGACAATTCCGAGGGCGCCCAGAGCCTGCATACCATCGCGACGGACGTCCGTCGCTCCACGGTTGCCTATATCAAGGAGCACGCCGGCGAGTTCCCGGGCGTCAAGATTGCCGAGCGTACCGAGCGCCAGTACCCGTACGGCGAGACGGCCTGTCACATTTTGGGCTATACCGGCACCATTACCTCCGAGCAGCTTGAGGCCCAGAATAAGAAAACCTCTGGCGACGATGATGCTTCTGCTGGCCGGATTACGTACCAGTCGGGCGATATCGTGGGCCAGGCGGGTGTTGAGAGCTACTACGAAAACCTGCTGCAGGGTATTCGTGGCGAGCAGACCGTCAAGGTCGATGCCTCGGGCAATGTGACCGGTCAGGCCGGTGCCGTGCCCGCCAAGGCCGGCTCCGACATTAAGCTCACGCTCGACCTCAAGATCCAACAGGCCTGTGAGACGGCGCTGGCGAGCGCCATCGAGCTTGCCAAGACCACTGGCTACAGCAATGCCGGCAACGGCGCTGTGGTGTGTCTCGATCCCAACAACGGCGAGATCCTGGGCATGGCGAGCGAGCCCAAGTTCGATCCGTCCGTCTTTATCGGCGGCGTCTCAAATGACGTGTGGACCGAGCTCAATGATGACAAGGGTTCGCACCCGCTGCTCAACCGCGCCATTAGCGGACAGTACATGTCGGCCTCGACCATCAAGCCGCTCTCGGCACTGGCCGGTCTTGAGTTTGGAACCTACACTTCAACGCAGACAACCAACTGCACGGGCTATTGGACGGGCTTGGGCAAGACTTGGGGCAAGCGCTGCTGGCTGACGTCTGGACACGGCACCATGACGCTGCAGTCGGGTATTGCCAACTCGTGCGACCCCGTCTTCTACGATATGGGCAAGGCGTTCTTTTATGACGAGCGACATTCCGAGGGCCTGCAGGAGGTCTTTCGTCGCTGGGGCCTAGGCAAGACCTGCGGTATCGATTTGCCGAGTGAGGGCGCGGGCCGTATTCCCGATGCCGAGTGGAAAGAGTCGTACTTTACCGACGCCTCTGCCGAGGACCGCAAGTGGAATGCCGGCGATATGACCAACATTGCCATCGGCCAGGGCGACATTTTGGTGACGCCTCTGCAGATGGCATGCGCCTACATGGGCCTTGCCAACGGCGGTAAGCAGTACGTGCCTCACGTGTTTTTGTCTGCCGTGTCGCGCGATGGCGACGGCGATGCCTATAAGTACAACGGCAAAGGCAAGAAGAAGCGCTTGGAGGCCAAGATCAACAGCGATTCGGATTTGGCTCTTGTTCGCAACGGCATGCACGACGTGATTTACACGGCATCGACGTCCCTGGCGGCTCACTTTGGCACCCTGACGCCGCAGGTATACGGCAAGTCGGGCACGGGCGAGAAAAGCGGCGAGGACGAATACGCGTGGTTCTGCGCCTATGCGCCGGCCGATGATCCCAAGTATGTCATCGCTACTGTCCTGGAGCAGGGCGGCGGTGGCTCAGATACCGCGATGCATGTCGTGCGCGACGTGCTCGGCGCGATTTATGACGAGCCCGATACCTCTTCGGCCTCGGGCGATTCTTCGGTTCGATAGGAGGTTGCGATGGATTTTTCTCCGGCGGATCTGTTCCGTTCAACCAAGACCGGCTCTCGCAGCAGCCTGGACCGCGTCAACAAGCAACTTTCGGCCTCGCGCGGTACGTTTCGCCAAAAGGTGCATATCGGTGTGCTGCTGGCTACCGTCGCGCTCGTTGCCTATGGCGCCATCATTATTTGGTCGGCGTCACAGTTTAAGGCCGACGCCTCATTCTCGCGCCACCTGCTGGGCATTGGCATTGGCGCGGTGCTTGCGGTGCTCGTCTGGCGTACCGATCTGCGCGGCATCTCTAACTTCTCGACGGCGCTGCTCGTCATTGACCTTATTGTGATCTTCTCGCCCAAGATTCCGGGCCTGTCCTATACGGGCGGTCTGGGCATGACGGGCTGGATCAAGATTCCCGGTATCGGCTTGACATTCCAGCCGGTTGAGCTTGCCAAGCTCATCACCATCTTCTTTATCGCCACGCTTGGCTCGCAGTATAACGGCCGCATCGATACCGTTCGCGACTACGTCAAGCTCTGCGGCATGCTGTCCATTCCGTTTTTGGCCGTCGTCGCCATGGGCGACCTGGGCTCGGGCCTGGTCGTGCTGGTCTCGGGCGCCATCGTCATCTGCATGAGCGGTGCACGCCGCGAATGGGTGCTGTCGACCCTGGCCCTGCTCGTGGGCCTGGTGGCCCTCGTCCTGGCGCTCGATTCGGTCTTTGATTCGTTGCTCGGCCACGATGTGCTCATCAAGCAGTATCAGATGAACCGCCTGACGGTCTTTATCGACCCCGATAATGCCGATTCGGACGATGCCTACAACCTGCAGCAGTCGCTTATCGCCGTTGGCTCGGGCGGCTTCTTTGGTAAGGGTTTGGGCCATGCGACGCAGTCGGCCGGCGGCTTTCTGCCTGAGTTCCACACCGACTTCGTCTTCGCCTTCCTGTCCGAGACCTTTGGCTTTTGCGGTTCCTTTTTGCTCCTATGCCTCTACGTGCTGCTGATCTTTTCGACGATTCGCGTCGCCTTTAAGTGTGAGTCGCTGTTCTTGCGCCTATCGTGTGTGGGCATCGTTGGCATGTGGGCGTTCCAGACCTTCGAAAACATCGGCATGTGCATCGGCATGATGCCGATTACCGGTATTCCGCTACCGTTTATTAGCTTCGGTTCGTCTTCGATGATGATTCAGCTGCTGACGGTGGGTATCGTACAATCCATATGGCGGCATCGTTCGGGCGCCGCGTAACCGCTGGAGGGGTTTGCTATGAAAATTCCCGTAGATAAGCTGACCCGCGCTTTTAAGATGGGCGCGTCCGTTAAGAAGGATTCCGATACGCCGGTGCGCGTCTCGGTCTATCTGGATTCGTCCGCCTCGCGCTTTCTGGCCGAGACGGTGCGTGACGCCTTTGTGCCGCAGACGACCTCGGGCATTGTGCGCGTCGAGCGTCTGGGGGAGGAGCGAATTGCTCCAAAGACCGATACCGATGTGGTACTGGTGCTCTCGTGTGGTTCCGACCGCCTGGAGAGTGCCGTGCAGGAGCTCGTGATCGCCGGCGCGCCCGTGTGCGTGCTTGCCGAGTCTGCTGTGGAGGTGCCGTTTATCGAGGAGTCCACGCCCATGCTCGGCGTGGTGGCGGCAACCGATAAGACGTATCTGCTCGAGACGCTTGCCCGCTGGATTCTCGATCGCACCGACAAGGAAACGGCTTTTGCGGCGAACTTTGCCTTTATGCGCATCGCGGCAGCTAATCGTATCATCACCTCGTGCGCGCTCACCAATATGGCGACCGGTGCGCTGGTGTTTTTGCCGGGCGCCGATTATCCCGTTATGGCGCTGGCGCAGGTGGGCATGCTCTTTGAGCTCGCTGCCGTCTTTGGACGCGGCATTAAGCCTGAGCGCGGCTACGAGGTCGCGGGCGTGCTTGCCGGCGGTCTTGTGATCCGCGCGGTCACCCGCGCGCTCGTCAAGCAGACGCCGCATATTGGGTTTGCCGTTAAGGCGCTCACTGCTGCCGCGGGCACCTATGGCATGGGCCGTGCGCTTGTTTCGCTCTACGAGCGCGATGTCGACTACAGCCGTGCCAACGAGGTGGTCACTGCCACGTTCTCCCGCGTTCGCGATCTGGTGACCACGGTCGCGGGCGCTACCCGTCCTATGGCGTCCTACCAAGACGCATCCGATCTCGCTGCTTAGGGGTTTTCTGTTGCGCGTTCCGTATCAAGACTGCTTTCATTTAATTGAGCCGCTGCTCGCCAAGGTCGAAAAGCCGAGCCGCTATATCGATCACGAGTGGGGCACGCTTTCCAAGGCCGATGCCGACTACCGTTGCTGCCTGATCTACCCGGATGTGTACGAGGTTGGTTTGCCCAACCAGGGCATCGCCATCCTCTACAACATCCTTAACCAGGCCGAGGGCATCTCCTGCGAGCGTGGCTATGTGCCGTGGCCCGATATGGGTGACGCTATGCGCGAGGCGGGCATTCCGCTGCTGTCGCTCGAAGGTGCTGCCCCCGTTGCTTCGTTTGATATCGTCGGTCTGCATGTGCCGCACGAGATGGCGGTGACGAACTTCCTCGAGGCACTCGATCTCGCTGGCATTCCGCTGTTAGCGGCCGACCGAGGTGAAGACGACCCCATCATCATCGCCGGCGGCCCCTCGGTGTACAACCCCGAGCCGTACGCGGCCTTCTTCGATGCCATCCTCATCGGCGAGGGCGAGGAATCGCTGCTCGAGACCTGCCAGCTGCATCGGCGCCTGCGCGACGAAGGAGTCCCGCGCGCGCAGATTGTTGAGCAGCTTGCATCCATTGCCGGCAACTACGTGCCGTCGCTCTATGAGATTCGTCACGACGAGCCCTGCTCGCCGCATGGCTACACCTGTCTCTTATACACATCTGACGCTGCCGACGAAGCTAGAAGT
>CABSMN010000024.1 GCA_902478765.1 uncultured Collinsella sp. | reverse complement strand
GCTTCGTCGGCAGCGTCAGATGTGTATAAGAGACAGATGCCGGACACGATGGGAGCGAAGTCGTTCAGACCCTTGGCCATCGGGGCGAGGCAGTTGGTGGTGCAGGAAGCAGCGGAGATGATGTTGTCCTCAGCGGTCAGCGTCTCGTGGTTGACGTTGTACACGATGGTGGGCAGATCGCTGCCGGCCGGAGCGGAGATGACGACCTTCTTGGCGCCAGCGTTGATGTGGGCCTGAGCCTTAGCCTTGCTGGTGTAGAAGCCGGTGCACTCGAGAACGACGTCGACGTCGAGGTCGCCCCAAGGCAGGTTGTTGGCGTCGGCCTCCTTGTAGATCTTGATCTCCTTGCCGTCAACGGTGATGGAATCCTCGCCAGCAACGACCTCGTGATCGCGAGCGTAGTTGCCCTGCGTGGAGTCGTACTTCAGCAGGTAAGCGAGCATATCGGGAGAGGTGAGGTCGTTGATAGCGACGATCTCGGAGCCCTCATGACCGAACATCTGACGGAAAGCCAGACGACCGATGCGACCGAAGCCGTTAATAGCAACCTTTACTGCCATTGTGTCTCCTTTCGTAAGGCCCCCGCAAGCTACAGCGCCCGCCGTTGAGGCCCACAAACTAACCACTCGCCTAATATACCTTTTTTTTGACTTGAATTTCACGAGAATAGTCGAAATTGAAAATCAAATTTACGTTAAAACGTTTTAAAGAATAAAATAGCAGCTAAATCCGTATATAAGTCGATACTTTAAACTACCGGTTTGCTTCAATGAGCTTTTCAAGCCTCAAAACTCGATGGTAGAGGGCCGACTTCGACAAGGGAGGGTCAGCCATCTCCCCTAAATCACGCAGCGACAGATCGGGATAGCGCTCGCGCAGGTCGCAAAAGACCGCCAAGGCATCCGGAAGCGCATCGCGAAGGCCGCGCTGCTCGAGCTCATCGATAAGCGCAAGCTGATGTTGGGCAGCACCGGCGCTTCTGGTCTGGTTGGCGAGCTCGGCGTTCACGCGACGGTTCACATCGTTCTTAACCAACTTGACCGCGCGCGCCTCCTCAATCTCGGCAACGCTGCGCTTGGCACCAATCAGCTTTAATAGATGCTCGATTTCCTCGGCGCTCTTAATGTACACGGCATATGACCCCCGCCGTGCATTAACACGAGCATGGACCCCAATCTGCCCCAACAGGTCGCAAAGCCCCTTAGCATATTGCTCGCCCTGCACCGCGATCTCCAAATGAAAATCGCCGCGTGGATCGGCCACGAAGCCGCCCGCGATGAGCGCGCCGCGGATGTAGGCAAGCCTGCAGCAGGGACGGGCAACGATGTGTCGGGGAACACCAGCAACGAGCCCTCCCCTGCGGTCTAGAATGCCCAGCAGCACCAGAGCCTTGTCCAGGTCGGGTTGATCGGGCAGGGTAATGAGATAGTTACGGACCTTATGCAAGACCGATTTACGAACGGTGAATTCCGTTTTGAGCTTAAGAATGCGATGCGTCAGCGTGATCATCGTGCGCGCGACGGCTCCCGTCTCGGTCGCGACCGTCAAACGATACCGCCCGGAGCCGGCCAACGAAAGCGTACCGCTCACACGCGTCAGGGCGGCAAGCGTCGACAAATCGCAGTATTCACATTCGGGTTCGCAGCGCGCAAGCTCGTCACGCACCTCGGCGGTAAACGACATGCAGGCCTATGCTTTCGTGTTGGCGCGCGACAAGTCGCGATGGGAAATGCTCACGTGATACTGGGCGCCTTCCAAATAACGCGCCGTGGCCTCGGCGATGGCAACGCTGCGGTGCTGACCGCCCGTGCAACCGATGGCAATAGAAAGCTGCGGCTTGCCCTCTGCGATATAACCGGGCATGACCGTATCGAGCAGCTGCGTCCAGGCCTTCCAGAACTCCTGCGTCTTGGGATGGTCCAGAACAAAGTCGGAGACTTTCTTATCGAGACCGGTCATGGTGCGCATCTCGGGATCGTAGAACGGATTGGGCAGGAAGCGAACGTCAATCATAATGTCCGCCTCGACGGGCATACCGTGCTTAAAGCCAAACGAGAACACGTGAACGTCCATGAGCTGCTGGTCGGACAACTCGGAGAACGCCATGCGCAATTTGTTGCGCAGCGCAGAGGTGCGTAGGCGGCTCGTGTCGATAATCATATCGGCTCGATCGCGCACACCCTGCAGCTGCAGGCGCTCGCGCTGAATCGCATCGGCCGTAGTCTCCCCCGGCTTGGCAATGGGATGACGGCGGCGATTTTCGCTGTAGCGACGAATCAGTACCTCGTCAGAAGCCTCCAGGAACACGATGTCGCAGCTCATCTCACGCTCTTCGAGCGCGGCGACCGCATCGAGCAGCTCATCGAACAAGCCCTGGCTACGCAAATCGCAGGTGACGGCGAGATGCCTGCCCACGCCCGTATTAATGCCGACGAGCTCGGCAAGCTGGGCGATCAGACGCGGAGGCAGGTTATCGATGCAAAAATAGCCCATGTCCTCGAACACGTGCATGGCCTGCGTGCGGCCCGATCCGGACATTCCGGTGATGATGACGATATCGGGGATGCGCTCCGAGCGCTCCGCCGCATCCATGGCATCTCCCTTTTGCATGTGCTGCCTCCCGAAAACAAGCGCGGGACCCAGCAACCCGGATCCCGCGCGGTCAATTGCCTTTATTGAGTATACCGCCCCGAGCGGATACGAGGCCTGTCTTACGCCTCAAGCGCAGCCTTGAACCAACTTGTAATACTCGTGGGGTGCGTGATGGCGGTGCCGACGACAACGGCCCAGGCGCCAGCATCGATCGCGGCGCGAGCCTCCTCGGGCGTATGCACGCGACCCTCGCAAATGATGGGAAGGCCGGGGAATTCCTCGGTCGCCTGACGCAGGAGCGGCAGGTCGGGGCCATCGGCCATGGTGCAGTCGATGGCGGCGACACCGTGAGAGAGCGTGGTAGATACCAGGTCGAAGCCCATATCAACCGCACGGCGAATGTCCTCGATGGTGGCACAATCCGCCATCAGGAGCACACCCTCCTCGTGCAGCGGACGGAAGGTATCCTCGACCGTCTTGCCATCGGGGCGCGGACGATCGGTGGCGTCGATCGCCACGATATCGGCACCAGCAGCAACGCAGGCGCGGGCGTGACGCAGCGTCGGCGTGATGTAAACGCCCTCGTGTCCATCCTTCCATAGGCCAATAACAGGAACCTCACAGCGACCCTTAATGGCGGCAATGTCGGCAAGGCCCTGGCAGCGAATGGCGGCGGCGCCGCCGAGTTCGCAAGCGCGAGACATTTGAGCCATGGTCTCGGGCGTACGAAGCGGCTCGCCCATATACGCCTGAACGCTCACGACGAGCTTACCCTTCAGGGACTGGATCAAAGGATCGACGGTCATGTGCGACTCAACCTTTCTCAAAACAGCCTTCTGAGACACCGCACCTTGACGTTCAAACCGTCGCTCGCGTACCGAAGTACGCTTCGCTCCTCTTTCACGTCAATCTGCGGCACCTCAGAAGGCGCACTTGGTAGTTATGTTTACTTTAACGAGGCAAGAAGATGCTCAGCGGCACCGATAAGCGGCGCGTCGCCCTCCAGAGAACCGATGAGGATCGGCGTGTCCTGGAGCGGATCGAGCGCCTGGCTGGCATAGCCCTCGTGCACCGAATCCTTCCACGTCTGCGAACGCCAATCGGGACCCTGATGAATTACGCCGCCCGAAAGCACGATGACCTCTGGATCCAGAATATTGGCAAGCGAGCCCAAGCTGGCGCCCAGCGCAAAGCCGGCGTCATGGATGACCTCGGTCGCCTTTGCGTCGCCAGCACGACACAGGTCGTTCACGTCGCGACCGACCGAAGGACGGCTGGGGTCAACTCGACCGAAGCGTTCGTCGTACATACGGCCAATCGAGGTGCCCGAAGCAACAGACTCAAGATGGCCGGAACGCCCGCAGGCGCAGGGAATGCCGGCGGCAGCCGAGCACTCGATGTGGCCCATATGACCGGCAGCACCATGGAAGCCCTGCATCACGCGGCCGTTCTCGACATATGCGCCACCGATGCCCGTACCGATTCCCAGGCACAAGACGGAGAACTTGCCCTTGCCGACGCCCCAGTGGGCCTCGCCCAGAGCATGAGCCTGCACGTCGCCCACAACGGCAACGGGAAGACCAAGGTCCTCGCGCAGACGCGGCCCCAACTGAACGCCGGACCAGCCGGGCATGATCTCATTGGCATAAGCAATGGCGCCCGTCTTGGGATCGACGACGCCTGCGGCACCGATACCGACACCGAGAACCTCGACATCGGGATTCGCCTCAAGAGCGGCCTTGATAGACGCCTCGATACGCTGGAAGACGGCCTCGCCGCCCTCCTGGGCCTCGGTAGGAATCTCGGCCTCAAAAACGGGATGGGGCACACTACCGTCAGCCGGGTACTCCATGATGGCAGTCGCAATTTTAGTTCCGCCGATATCGACAGAGCAGACGTACTTGTTCTCCATGTCGCTCTCCTTCGGAGATAAAAACAACTACAGGAAATGCGCCGTCAGGCTAGCCGTCACAGCGCAGTAAAGGTTTTCCAGGTGTCCGAGATCGCCGAGAAACCGTGTGGCCATTGACCTAATGGGTCATGGCCACACGGTTGAACGGCGAGGTCGGGTGCCTGGGAAGCTTTACAGGAGACCGTTGTCCTGAAGGACCTTCCTAATCGCCTCGACGTTCTCGCCGGTCATGGCCTTCACCGGGCGCGGCATGGTCGGGCTGTCGAAGATGCCCATGAGGTTCATAGCGGTCTTGAAGGCGCCGACGCCACCGGCATAGCCCTGGACGCCCGAGGTGACGTCCCAGATGTGCGAAATCTCATTGAGGCGATCCTGCTCGGCCTTGACGGTAGCCCAGTCGCCGGCCTGAGCGGCCTTCCACTGGCGCACGTAGCCCTCGGGCTCAACGTTGGCAAGGCCCGGGACAGAACCGTCGGCGCCACCGAGGTAAGCGCCGTCGACAACAACCTCGTGACCGGTGAGGATGCTCATCGGATGGCCGTTCTTCTCGTTCTCCTGAACGAGATAGCGGAACGAGATGTCATCACCCGAGGAATCCTTGACGCCAGCAAGGACGCCCTCGGCGCCGAGCTTGGCAAGGAGCTTCCAGGGGAGCTTGGTGTGAACGCAGACGGGAATGTCATAGGCAAAGATGGGCAGGTCGAGCTCCTCGTGCAGGATGCGGAAGTGCTCCTCGACCTCGGTCATGCCCTGCAGGGCATAGAACGGGCAGGTGGCGACAAGCGCATCGGCGCCCAGCTCCTGAGCGACCTTACCGTGCTCGATCATGCGCTCGGTCTCGGTATCGATGATGCCGACCAGGACGGGCACGCGGTGGTCGACGATACGAACGGCCTCGGCGATGATCTGGCGACGACGCTCATCGGTGGAGAAAACGACCTCGCCCGAAGAGCCCAGGAAGAACAGGCCATCGACGCCGGCATCGATCATGCGGTTGATGCTGCGCTCAAAGGAGGCAACGTCGAGCTGGTGGTCTTCGGTATCGGGAACAACGACGGGAGGGATAACGCCGGTGAATTTCTGAGTTGCCACAAGAATCTCCTTAGTTGTCTGGCGGGCGGCCCTATGCCACCCACTCTTGTTGGCAGTGTCCAGGCCGTCTAGGCCAAAGAACACGGGTAGAACGTTTGGTTAAAAAAGTCGATGACTTCGTTTTCAAACGCGTTGATGCGCTCATGAGCGTATTTGGCATAGATGATATGCCTCCGGTCACACTCAAGACCGTTGAATACGGCAAACTGGCCCTTGGGATCACTCACGGCATCCATGAGCGATGTGCCCATGAGCACCGATCCACGCACCCGAGACGACAACGCCTCGAGGCCACCGGGAATTGGATTGGCAACCGCCGTGCAGGCGAGGCCCCGCTCGTCCAGAGCAGAAACCGCCAGCGCGACTCCGCCGCCAAGGCCCTCGCCCCATGCAAAGATGCGGTCGGGGTCCACGCCATCAAGATTGCGCGCCACCTTCGCCATCGCGCAACCCCAACGGACGCGCTTAACAAAAGCAGGAGAGGCAATCCCCTGCTGCAGCTCGCTGGATCCAATCGCCTCATCGTCCAGCGCAAGCACGGCATATCCCATGGCCGCAAACCTCGTCATGTGATGCCATCCCCGCACGGGTCGGTCGATGTCGTGAAACATCAGACATAGCGGCACAAGCTCGGATGCTCGGGCGCGACCGGCAGGCTCGATCAAACGTGCGTGGACCACATCGCCACCAAGCTCAAAGGAAACCTCGGAGTAGCGGGCATACGGATTGGCGAAATCGATCGCCGTAATACTCGGCCCGCAAACCTCAAGGTCCGAAGCGGCTATCTCTAATTCGGAAACATCCGCAGAAGCATCACCGCGCCAATCCCGGAAATCAGCGAGCCTTGACGAGACCGTTCCGGGAATCCCCACAAGGTCGGAGACAATCAGCTCATTGACATTGCTCTCGCACTTAGACATGAGCCTCCCCTCCCTTGCAGAAAAACGGAATGATCAGATCGTCAAAATCCTGAATCTCCTCGTGGCCAAAGCCTTCAAAGAACTCATGACGCTTTTCACAGGTCAGGTTGTTATAGACCGCAAACTGCGTCGCTGGCGGACAGACGGTATCGGCTGTGCCGGTGCCAAACAGCACGGGGCATTTGACCATAGGGGCAAAGTTCTTGGAATCGAAGTACGCCAGCTTGGCATAGGCTTCGTCGATACGAGTCGAGTCCTCGTCAAACCAGCGAGACCAATAGCGCAGGCCCTCGTAGGCAATGTCGTCGGCATCCAAATCCCAGACCAGGCGGAAATCCGACAGGAAGGGATAGAGGATGGCGGCGCGATTGATAAGCTCGCTGTTAAGTGCACAGGTCGCAATGCCCAAACCGCCGCCCTGCGACGCGCCGTTCACAAACACACGGGCAAGATCGATGCCCTCGAGCTCGCGAACGATGCGGCACAGGATGCGAATATCTTGGTGCAAGCGGACATAGTAGAGGTTGGCCGGATCGCCGTCGATACCGGCGACGATATGGCCCGCGACCGTTGTGCCCTCAAATCCACCAATGTCCTCGGAGGGACCTCCTTGGCCGGGGCAGTCGAGGGCGATGAGTGCCATGCCCATGCCCGCAAACGACGCCTGCTCAAACCAGCTGCGGCTTGCACCCGGATACCCATGGAACTGAAGTACCAATGGCACGGGCTCGTCCGAGACGGGTTTAAGGTACTTGGCATGCAGGCGAGCGCCACACATGCCGGTATACCAGAGGTCGAAAAGCTGGCAGGTCACGGCATCGGTGACCGATGCCGTCTCGATCGCATAGTCAAGCCCGACGGCGTCGGCCTCGGCCATGCGGTCCTTCCAAAAGAGATCGAAATCTGATGGACGGGGCATGGCGCCCCGATACCCACCAAATTGCTGTTGTAGCTCCTGAGCACTTGGCATGGCTCGTGAACCCAACCTTTCGAAATCGCAACGGAGGTGCGCCCGGCAAGGGAACCGGGCGCACGGGAGGGAAAGCGAGGCTACTCGCCGAGCTTGGGATGCAGCAGCGACGGCGCAGCACCGAGCAGCATCTTGGTGTAGGGGTCCTGAGGGTGCTGGAAGACCTGCTTGGCCTCGCCCTGCTCGACGATCTTGCCGCCATTCATAACGATGATGTCGTCAGAGATATAGCGGACCGTCTGGATGTCATGGCTGATGAACACCATGGCCAGGCCGAGCTCCTTCTTAAGGTCGGTCAGCAGGTTCAGAATCTGCGCGCGGACCGAAACGTCCAGAGCCGAGGTGGGCTCGTCGGCGATGATGGCATCGGGGTTCAACGACAGGGCACGGGCAATTGCGACGCGCTGGCGCTGGCCGCCCGAAAGCTGGCCGGGAAGAACCTCGGCGGCGGAGCTGGGCAGACCGGTGAGCTCCAGGAGCTCCTTGACGCGCTTCTCCTGCTCGGCCTCGGTACCCAGGTTGTGGACGCGCATGGGGTCGAGCAGCTGCTCGCGAACGACCATGCGGGGATTGAGCGCCGTAGCCGGATTCTGGAACACGACCGAGATGACACGGCCCATGTGGCGACGGTCCTCGGCGGTACGCTTGGTTACGTCCTTGCCCTTAAAGTAGACCTTGCCGCTCGTGGGGGCCTGCAGGCCGCACATGACGTTGGCGGTGGTGGACTTACCGCAACCGGACTCGCCGACGATGCCGATCGTCTGACCGGGCATGAGCCTAATCGTTACACCCTGGACGGCGTGAACCAGGTTGGGGTGCAGAATCGAGCCGGTACGGGTCCTAAAGGTGACGTGGACGTCATCAAGGAAGATGATCGGCTCGACGCCGTTGACTGCGGTCTCGCTCATCTACATCACCTCCGCGTGAGGGGTCAAACCATTTGCCTTGAGCACCTCGTCGGGGAGCTCGGAATAGAAGTGCTCGGTGCCGGGCACGCGCTTGAAGACCGGACGGGTGTCCAGGCCAATGCGCGGATGGCTCGAGCGGGGCGCGAAGCGATCGCCCTTGGGGAAATCGCGCGGGCTCGGAACGGCGCCGGGCACCTGGTGCAGACGGCCCGAACCGCTCTCGATGGACAGAACGGAGCCCAGAAGACCGCGGGTGTACTCGTGGATCGGGTTAGTGAGCAGCTCCTTGGTGGGCGCCTGCTCGATAACCTGACCGGCGTACATAACCGTGATGTTATGGGCGACCTCGGCGACCAGCGCCAAGTCATGCGAGACGAAGATCATGGCAAAGCCGAGCTTGGCCTGAAGGTCGTTGAGCAGCTTGATGACCTGCTTCTGGACGGTAACGTCCAGAGCGGTCGTGGGCTCGTCGCAGATGACCAGCTTGGGGTCGCGGGTAAGGGCCATAGCGATCAGGACACGCTGACGCTGGCCACCGGAAAGCTCATGCGGGTAGCTCTCGAGCGTACGCTTGGGGTCGAGGCCCACGAGCTCCAGGAGTTCCTCGGCGCTGCGGGTGCCGCCGCGCTTGGTGAGCTGCTTCATCTGGGCAGAGATGAGCATGGAGGGGTTGAGCGAGGACAGGGCGTCCTGATAGACCATAGCGATATCGGTACCGCGCAGGCCGAACCACTCCTTCTTGCTCATCTTGAGCAGGTCGCGGCCCTCCCAGAGGACCTCGCCGGAAAGGTGCTCGTCATCGTCGGTCAGGCCCATGATGGCCAGCGTGGTGATGGACTTACCGCAACCGGACTCGCCCACCAGGCCCATGGTCTGACCAGGACGGACGTCAAAGTTGACATGGTCGACGACGTTGATATCGCCGTGATGCTCAAACTGAATGCAGAAGTCACGGACCGAGAGAATCGGTTCGACAGACTCGTCGGGCACATGGCGATCGTCACGCTTGAGCTCGACATCGCGCAGGGCGCCAAGGCGAGCGGAGAGGGACTGGGCCTGCTCCTTGTAGGCGCGAACGGGGTCGGAGACCAGCAGGTCGGCCTCGCGACGCTTGGAGGAATCGGTCGGATCCAGGGCGGCGGAGGGAGCAGCGGCCATGGCGTCGGTAATGCCCTCGGAGAGGATGTTGAGCGCCAGGCAGGTGATCATGATGGCCCTGTCTCTTATACACATCTGACGCTGCCGACGAAGCTAGAAGTGTA
>CABSMN010000023.1 GCA_902478765.1 uncultured Collinsella sp. | reverse complement strand
AATCAGTGTATCGAGAACTTTTGACAAAAAAAGGGGACGTGGAAACCACGTCCCCTTAGCATAAGCTCGAGTAGATTATCGAGCAACAATCACCACATGGCGATCAGGGTCAGAACCCTCAGAATGAGTATCGACTGCATCGTTGCCACGAAGTGCAATGTGAACCAGTCGGCGCTCGTAGGCATTCATGGGCGGAAGCGAAACACTCTTATGAGTGCGGATGGCACGCTCGGCAGCAGACTGAGCCATGGAGGCGACCTTATCCTGACGGCGACTCTTGTATCCCTCGACGTCCACTACAACCGGATACCTAAAGCCAAGCTTGCGGCTCACCAGCAAAGAGAACATAACCTGAAGAGCATCAAGAGTGCGACCATGACGGCCAATGAGAACAGCAAGGTCGGGAGCCGTTACATCCAAAATCAGCTCACCCTCGTCGCCCTCATACTCATCGATAGGAGAGTTGGCGGCATCGAAGTGCGAAAGGATGGAACGCAGGATGGAAATCGCAACATCGGCAATGGTGTCGAGCTCCTCATCGGTCAGCTCTTCACCAGCCTTGTAGCGCTGTGCAATCTCGGGATAATCGCCCGCGACCTGCGGGGCAACCTCCTCAAGCATATCCTCGATGATCTCTTCAGACATAACGTACTCCAAAAGTTAGGTACCTAAATAAGATTGATATCCCACTACTTCTTCTTGTGCGGGCGCGGCTTCTTCTCGCGACGAGTGACCTCAACCTGCAGCGGAGCGTTCTTAAGACGCTCCTCCTCATCGGCCTTCGCCTTGTCGATGACCTTCTGCGTCACAAAAATCTGCTGGATAACCTGCCAAGCAGACGAGACGTCGTAGTACAGCAGAACACCAACGGGAAGGCTCCAGCCCATCCAAAGCATCATGACCGTCATGACAACGGCCATCATACGCATGCTCTGAGCCTGCTGGCCGGTCTGGTTGCGCGACATATAGAGCTGCGGAATCAGGGTCAGGACGGCAAACAGGATCAGGCAAACCAGCGCAGGCAGTGCAACCATAAAGCCATCGGCAAAGGAAGCGCTCGGCGTGGTGGTCAGGTCGGGCAGGATGTTGAAGAACGAGAACGTGCCGTCGTTAAAGTACTGCGGCAGGTTGCGCAGCAATGTAAACAGGGCGAACAGGATAGGCATCTGAATCAGCAGCGGCAGACAGCCAGCCATGGGGTTGAACTTGTTCTCGCTGTAGAACTTCTGCATCTCCTCGGCCTGACGCTGGGGATCGTCGGCATAGCGCTCCTGGATCTCGAGCATCTTGGGCTGCAGCACCTGCATGCGAGCCGTCGACTTGGTCGACTTGAGCATAAGCGGCGTCAGCAGCAGACGGATGATGACCACCAGAATGATGATGGACAGGCCCCAGTCGACCGCAAAGGTCTGGATGAGCTTGAGCAGCTCGAAAAGGATGTTAACGATCCAATCCCACATGTAAGTTTTCCTCCGATAGCGAGTGCCCGCTAGGGCACAGGGTCATAACCGCCGACGTGCAGGGGATTGCAGCGAGCGATGCGCCTCACGGCAAGCCAGCAGCCTCTCAAAACACCGTGCTTCTCAATCGCCTGGATGGCGTATTGCGAGCACGTTGGGTAATAAATGCAGGCGTCAGGCAATAAGGGCGAAATAACCTGTTGATATATGCGAATAGGAGCGATGGCAACACGTCGCAAAACGTGATTGCTCATCGCTCCTCCCCGGCAACGCCGGCGCGCTTCATAAGCGAACGCAACGCCTTGTCCATCTCCTGCGGCGAGGAAACCCTAGTCTTGGGAGTTGCAAACAAGATGATGTCATAACCCGCAACGGGAAATCCGCAGCTGCGGGCGGCCTCGCGCATCACACGCTTAGATCGGTTGCGCACGACGGCACAACCGAGTCGCTTAGCACCAACGAAGGCGACCCTTCCGGAGTCGCCTTCGCCAACCGATTCACATATGGTCATTCGAATCAGAGGGTGATTGAAACGACGCCCCTGACTGAACACATGCTCGAAATCTTGCCGAGACTTAATAGTCTTCATGCGAGATGTGTGTATCGCTGCTAGACAGTGAGACGCTTGCGGCCCTTGGCGCGACGACGGGCGAGCACGGCACGACCACCCTTAGTGGCCATACGGGCACGGAAGCCATGGGTCTTGGCACGCTTACGCTTATTAGGCTGATACGTACGCTTCATCTTAAGTTCCTCCTGCTGCATTTCGAGTGTCCGCGGGGACGCGGACGCAGATATAGACACGTGAGCTTGAAGATTGTAGGGAAATCAATGTTCAAATGTCAAGAAATCAAAGGTAAAAGGTTGCACAGTTCACACGGTTCCCCCATAAGCCAAGCTCGATTTAGCGGTGCATGACAACTTTTCACGATATTTCATCGAGTTTTCAACAGGTCATGTTGGCAATGTTGAGAACTTTTCGCCCGTTTTCCAAAGTTTTCAACAGGTTTTGAAAAGTTGTCGAAAGATGAGAAACATTGCGCGGTGAGCTACTATTTGTTCGAAACCTTTTGGAAGATTGCGAGCGGCATGTCTGATGACTTTTACACCATGGTCGATTCTGGAGACCCGGCACCCGACAACGAGCACATCACCGGCGTGCGCGAAGAGCGTGCGGAAGGCGAGCAGACGACCACGCAGGCGCCAAAAGCCATGTACGCCGCGCGTATCGCCGTCTATGACGACATGCTGTCGACACCGCGTGTGATCGTCATTGATCCGCAAGATGTCCGCACGTATTTGGAAGAGACTACCAACACCGTCTACCAGTGCATGAAAGAACAAGGTGGCCATATCTCGCTCATGGTCATCCGCGAGATTGTCGAAAACTTTATCCACGCACACTTTGCCGAGCCCATCATCTCGATTCTGGACGGCGGAGACACCATCCGCTTTGCTGATCAAGGACCCGGCATCGACGACAAGGAACGCGCTTTCGACTTTGGCGTTACCAGCGCAAACAGCAAGATGAAGCGCTATATCCGTGGAACCGGAGCAGGGTTTCCCATGGTGCAGGAGTATTTGGAAAACGCCGGCGGTGCCGTATCCATCGAGGACAACATGGGCAACGGCACCGTGGTTACGGTAAGCCTGAACCCTAAACGAGTGCAGGAAATCGAGCGTGCCGGCGGACGCGGTGCTGCCGTGCGGCCCGAGACGGAGCAGCCCACATATCCCCTGCCGGGAGCTTTTGCGCAGCAGCCCATGGCAACGCAGCAGATGCAGCCCCCCGTGAGGCAGATGCAGCAGCCCGGAATGCTTCCCACACAAGAGCCCCAGGCGACATCGATGTCGATGCCGCCAAACATGCCAGAGGCCGTGCCGCTGGCGGATCAGGATGCAGCAGCAATGCAGCAGGCGACGGGCGCACCGGGTGGCCAGCAAATGGGCTATCAGCCGTACCAACAGGGATATCCATATCAACAGATGCCGCCGCTGGGGTACGGCCAGCAGTTCCCGCAGCAGTACCAGCAGGGATATCAGCAGCCGTACCAGCAGATGCCGCAGCAGCAGTACAACCCCTGGGCCCAGCAGATGCCTCCGCAGCCTTACCAACAGTGGCCTCAAAGTTTTCAACAGCAAGTGCCGCCGATGCAGAGTTCTCAACAACCAGCAGCTCAAATGATGTATCCTAATGCAGCAAATCAGTATGCGCAGCCACAACCGGACGTGTTCGTAAGCGATCGCGGCAACGCCGCACTAGGCTATTTGGCGCAAAATCAAGCGTGCGGTGCAACCGATCTGGCGAGGGCGTTTGGAAACTCGGCCCCCACTTGGTCACGCACGCTCAATGACTTGGCGCAGGCTGGCTTGGTCATCAAGCATGGCCAGAAATACCATCTGACCGAACTCGGCGCCGCTCGCGTGCGAGCTCAGAGCTAAAGAACGGGAGAAACAGTGGACGAGGAAGCAAGCATCATCCTGGGGGACGCCATCGCCTTTTGCCAGCGCGACGGCCAAGATGCACGCCTCATCAACATGCTGGGGCAATCGCGCGCCATAAGCCTGACCGAAGATACGCTCACGATCGAGGCCCCCTCGCGCTTTGCCATCGCGCAGCTCAAAAAGCATCAGCCGACTATTGAGGCCTATCTGGAAGAAATCGCCTTTGCACCGATCGCGCTCGACATCGTGGCACCGCAAGGCGCCGCAACGGAATCCGCTGCCGCGACGGCGCCCGCCACGGCTCCCGCCGCTTCCCCGGCGGCACCGGCCTCCGCAGGCGACGTGCCGACAATCGAGCACCAGCACAGCGATGTTTCCCGTGAAACCATGGCACCGTTGCCAACCGCGGCGGCGACGTCAACGAACGCACCCGTCACGCACATGCCCATCGCTCACGACGCAGCGGCGGGCGCGGATTCGGGCATTGCAATCAAAAACACGCTCTCGGCCGATGATTTTCGTCGCATGATGAACCAGATGAAGGGCGGAGCGCCAACTAAATCCACGCAAGCTGCGACCCCCGCTTCACCCATGCCAGCACCGGCCGTGCCGGCCGAGCAGAATACGGATGGAGCCCCGCTCGCCGCGAACTCAAAATTTACCTTTGAGAACTTTGTCTACGGCCCCGAGAACAGCCATGCCTATCGCTCGGCACTCAAGTTTGCCGCCCTCGCGGACGAGCGCGGCACGTGCACATCGCTGTTCATCTACGGCAAATCGGGCCTGGGCAAGACGCACCTGCTGCTTGCCATCAAAAACGAGCTCGCCGAGAAGTCGCCCGAGATCAAGGTCAAGTATGCCAACTCCCAGGCATATCTGGACGACCTGATGACCGAGTTCGACCGCCAAAAGAAGAGCAACGCCCCCATCATGCAGGCGTACCACGGCGTGGACGTGCTCATCATCGATGACATCCAAAACATCATCGGCAAGCGCGCGAGCGTGGACTACTTTTTCCAGCTCATGGACGAGTTCATCCGCAATAACAAGAAGGTCGTTATCGCGGCAGACCGCGCTCCCAAGGACCTGAGCATGGACGAGCGTCTGACCAGCCGCTTCAACGCCGGCATGCTCTGCCTGGTCGCAGAGCCCAGCTACGAGATGAAATACAAGATCTTGCAGCGCTATTACGAGAACACCATCGTCGCCGCTCCCGAGGCAGGCGACGACTCGCTGCTGGCGGCCTATGGGGGCGACGGCGGGCACCTGACCGACGAGCACTTTAAACACATGGCCGAGGTCTCAGGCACCAACATCCGCGAACTCGAGAGCTTTTGCGAGCGCTGCGCCGGCGAGGCGGGCGACCGCGAGCGCGAGGGAGGGGAACTCACCTTTGACGATATCGACGCCATCGCCAGCCAGTACTTCGACACATCGGCCAAAAAGATCAACGTCCAGACGGTTCAGTCCGTCATCGAAGAGCAGTACGGCGTGACACACGAGGAGCTCATCGGCCCGCGTCGCAACGCCAATATCGCCAAAGCACGCCATATCGCTATCTACCTGGCCATCGAGATGTGCGAAATGACGACCACGGCGGTGGGCGCCGAATTTGGCAACCGCAACCACTCGACCGTCAGCACGAGCTACAAAAAGGTCCAGAAGATGATCCAGGAAGACCGCACCGTCACCGAAGACCTCAAGTCGCTGCGCGATAAAATTACACTGCGCTCGTAGGGAAATAGAGACACCTGTTGAAAACTTGTCGAAACCACGGGCATAAGGTGTCTAAAACCCAACCCGCGGTGATGAAAAGTTTTGCGCAGGTTTTGAACGTGGAAAACCACCCCTGTTGCACACAGGTTGCTGTCGATTCTCTTTCTGGGTCTGACCTGCGTCTTTGGGAATAATCAACAGTTTCGTCAGTGCTATTACTATTATTAAGATATTTATATCTATAGAAAGGTATTAAAAGATGAAGTTCACCGTCAGCCAGAGCTCGCTCACACAAGCCATCGGCGTCGTTATGAAGGGTGTCGCTTCGGCATCCACCCTTCCCATCCTGTCGGGCGTGCTCGTCAAGGCGCAAGACGGCATCTTGGAATTCCAGACCTCTAACTACACCATCTCGATCCGTCATCGCATCGCGGCGCATGTCGAAGAAGAGGGCGAGATGGTTATCCCCTGTAAGATGCTCTCCAATATCACCAAGACCCTCCCCGATGCCCCGGTCACCTTTGAGCTGTCCGAGCGCCAGGTGCTGATTGGTTGCGAGAAGAGCTCGTTCCGCCTGAACACGCTCGATGCCAATGACTTCCCCGAGTTTCCGGCCTATGCCATCGAGAGTGCCGTGGAGCTGCCGACCGATATCTTGTCCGAGATGGTCGGGCGCGTATGGCGCGTCACCTCGACCGACAAGGCCCGCCCCATCCTGGGCGGCGTGCACATGAAGGTCGAGAACAACACCGTGCGTCTGGTGGCGACCGATTCCTTCCGCTTGGCCGTGTGCGATACGCAGGTCGAGACCTCAACCCTCGAGGGTTCCTTTGAGCTCAACGTTCCGGCTGACGCCTTTAACGACGCGCTGAACATCATGGCCAGCCAGGCGACCATCATGATCGGGGCTACCGACACCCAGGTCGTCTTCGAGGCCGGCAACACCACCTACGTGTCGCGCCGCATCGAGGGCATGTATCCCAACTACAGGCAGCTCATCCCCGATTCGTGCGTGACGAGTGTCAAGATCGATGTGGCCGCCTTCAATGCCGCCCTCAAACGCGTGGCCGTTATCGCGAGCGCCAACCCCGCCGTCAAGTTCGAGATCGACGTCGAGAACGGCCAGATGGGCCTGTCTTCCATCTCCAACGACCAGGATCTGGCGCAGGAGACGATCGATGTCGAGGCCGAGGGCGAGTCGGGTACCATCGCCTTCAACTACCACTACATCTTCGGCTGCCTCAATGCCCTGTCCAAGGAGAAGGAGATCACGCTGGAGCTCAAGAGCTACTCGCAGGCGGGCATCTTCAAGTCCTACGACAAGATCAACTACCTGTACCTGGTCATGCCGGTCCGCATCTAGCGCTGCGCCATGACCATGTTCGCCCGCGATCTTTCCGTCGCGCACTACCGCAGTTTCGAGAGCTATCGCCTTGCCCTGGACGAGGGCGTGACGATACTTGCGGGACCCAACGCGGCGGGAAAGACCAATCTCATAGAGGCACTGCAGCTGCTGACGAGCGGCGCCTCGTTTAGGCATCCGACCGCAGCCGAGCTCGTCCATGACGGCGTGGGCTCGTGCAAGGTCGAGCTGAGGCTCGAGGGCGACGGCCGCGTGCTTGATATGGGATTGAGCGCGGAGGACGGTAAGCGCTCGTTTAGCCGCAACGGCAAGAGGTGCTCTGCCGCCGGTGTGCGCGGGGTTCTGCCGAGCGTGCTGTTTTGCCCCGACCATCTGGACATGGTTAAGCGAGGTGCCAGTGTGCGCCGCGCCGCCCTCGATGACTTTGGCATGCAACTGAGCGCACGCTATGCCGATCTTGCGAGCACCTATGGGCGCTGCGTGACCCAGCGTAATGCCCTGCTTAAGGAGACCTGGTGCTGCCGCGAGATGCTCGGCGCGTGGAATGATTCGATTGCCCGCGCGGGCTCGGCCCTGCTCGTGCACCGGTTGGCCCTGCTCGACCGGCTGGCGGGCCATGTGCACGCTGCCTACGGGCAAGTGGCATCCGGTGAGGCTGCCAACGTGACCTATACGTCCACACTGGGGGATTTGCCCCAGGTCGAGGATCGCGAAGAGCTAAAGGGCTGGGCGTACGAGCGCATGCTGGCTGCCCTTGATGAACACGCCGACGAGGAAATTCGCCGCGGCGTGACGTTGGTGGGACCGCATCGCGATGAGATTGAGTTTACCGTGGCGGGTCGCTCCGCCCGTTCGTTTGCCAGCCAAGGACAGCAGCGAACGTTGGTGCTGGCCTGGAAGGTGGCGGAGGTGGCCGTGGCTCGCGATGTCCTGGGTACCGCCCCGCTGCTGCTTTTGGACGACGTGATGAGCGAGCTCGACGGCGAGCGCCGCGGTGCTTTTCTACGGTTGATCGGCGATGATATCCAGACGGTCATAACCACGACCAACCTGGGGTACTTTACCGATGACCTGCTTGATCGAGCCAAGGTGGTGAGCATGGGTGAGACGTGCTAATTACGAGCGCGAGAGCGAAACGGTTGCCTTCAGTGGATTTTTGAACGCAGAGCGCCAGCGCATCCTGGCGGCTGCGACGCCTGAGCGCCGCGCGCAGATGGAGGCTGCAGAGGAATCTCGCGCGGTCTATCGCGCGTGGAACGCGGTATGCTCGGGCACGCGCGAGGGGCGGCATGTGACGGGCCTGCGCTACCTGCCCGAGTCCAATGAGCTGCTGGTATATCTCGATTCGCCCTCGTGGACGCAGGAAATGACGCTGTTGCGCGAGATCATCCGCGCGCGCATGGAGCGCGCCGGTGCGCATGTGGATGGCCTGGTGTTCAAAACCACCGCGCCCGGTCACACGCCGCCCGCTGCCAAAGAGCGTCTGCGTCCTGCCGTGGCCGAGCGCCCGCCGGCTCCGCATGCTGACCTAAGTGAGGCCGAGCGCACCGAGATTGAGCGCCAAGTGGCGCCCATCGAAGACCAAAAACTGCGCGAGGCCCTCGAGAACGCCATGAGAGCCAGTGCCGAGTGGGCCAAGGGCGTGCAAAGCAAAAAAGAGCCTTAAATCGCATCTGGTGGCCTTGTAGAGCCAAATACCCTCGTTCCCGATGGTATTTTTTTACGATAAACTAGTAAGGCTGTACACATTTTCTTGACTGAAGGAGGACGTGTGGCAAACGAAAACGATTACGATGGCGGCGAGATTAAGATTCTCGAAGGTCTCGAGGCCGTTCGTAAGCGCCCGGGCATGTATATCGGCTCGACGAGCGCCAGCGGTCTGCATCACCTGGTGTGGGAGATCGTTGACAACTCCGTCGACGAGGCCATGGCCGGTTTCTGCACCGAGATCCAGGTGACGGTCCACGCCGACAACTCCATCACGGTCGTCGACAACGGGCGCGGCATCCCCGTCGACGAGCACCCTGTTAAAAAGATTCCGACGCTCGAGGTTGTCATGACGATCTTGCACGCCGGCGGTAAGTTCGATAACTCGGCCTATAAGGTCTCGGGCGGCCTGCACGGCGTGGGCATCTCCGTCGTCAACGCACTGTCCAAGCGCGTGGTCGTTCAGGTTCGTCGCGACGGCAACACCTACGAGATGGAGTTCTCGCGCGGCAAGACCGTCAAGAAGATGGAGGTCGTGGGCACCTCGGATTCGACGGGCACCACCGTCACCTTCTGGCCCGACGACGAGATCTTCGAGACCTGCATTTACGATTTCGATACGCTGCACAACCGTCTGCAGGAGACGGCGTTCCTCAATAAGAACCTCAAAATCGTGCTGACCGACGAGCGCGAGGCGACTCCCCACGTGGAGGAGTTTTGCTACGAGGGCGGCATCATCGACTTCGTCAAGTTCCTCAACGAGGGCAAGGACGTCCCCGAGGCCTTTAAGGAGCCCATCTATATCGAGGGTAAATCGGACCCGGACGCACCTGTGGCCAAGATGGGCGAGGTCGAGGTTTCCCTGCAGTGGAATAGCGGCTACGGCGAGAACGTCATGTCGTTTGCCAACGACATCTACACCCCCGAGGGCGGCATGCACCTTGAGGGCTTCCGCACCGCGCTCACCCGCGTGATCAACGACTACGCGCGCAAACAGAACCT
>CABSMN010000022.1 GCA_902478765.1 uncultured Collinsella sp. | reverse complement strand
AATCCAAGTTAGACCATTTCAAATGGTTCGATGTCTGCCCGGATGCGACACTGAATGTGTCCATCCTCGCAGTATCCGGTTCTCAAGGTGCACGCCTGGCGGCTGATCCGGTCCGACCGGGCCGCGCGGCAAGGAGATATATTGCCAGACCGCGAAGCCCTGTGGGTCGTCAATTCCACTCTTCACAAGTCCTACACAACATATCGCTTTCTATAGCTAATAGAAAGACTGGTGCGGATCTTCCGCACGTATCAGATGATGACCCTTTGGTTTAGAAATATATAGAGATCGGTCACCTGTAAGTGTCTATCTACCCGCGCTTTTAGCAATGTAAACCGCGCTTCAGATAAAAAGAGGGAGCGCCGCGCACAACGCGACACTCCCCTAGCGATTCAAGAGAATCTATTAGGCCTCGAGAGCCTTCTTGGCAATGGCAGCCAGCTCGTTGAAGGACTCGATGTCCTCGTAAGCCATCTGAGCCAGGACCTTGCGGTCGAGCTCGATGCCGGCAACCTTCAGGCCGTGCATGAACTGAGAGTAAGAGATGTCGTTCAGGCGAGCAGCAGCGTTGATACGGGTGATCCAGAGAGAACGGATCTCGCGCTTCTTGTTGCGGCGATCACGATACTGATACTGCAGGGAGTGCTGGACCTGCTCTTTAGCATGCTTGTAAGTACGCGAAGCGGCACCGTAGTAACCCTTCGCACGGTGCATAACGGTACGGCGCTTCTTCTTGGCGGCAACAGCGCGCTTAATACGTGCCATGTTCTATCAACTCCTAGACGGTAAAACGAAAAACGGGAACGCGAACTTAGGCGAGACGCGACTTGATGACCTTGCGGTCGGCAGCGGCGATCTCGGTCTCCTGACGGAAGCCACGCTTACGCTTGGTGGACTTCTTGCTCAGGATGTGGCTCTTGAAAGCCTTGGCGCGCATAAGCTTGCCGGTACCAGTCTTGCGGAAACGCTTCTTGGTGCCGCTGTGGGACTTCATCTTAGGCATGAAATACTCCTTAATCGGTTACAGAACACTAGTTACTTGCTATCGCTTGCCGCTTTATCCTCATCGAAGGCGCCCTTAATCGGGGCGAGCAGCATAAGCATGTTACGGCCTTCCATCTTAGGCTTGGACTCGACCGTAGCGTAAGGCTTGAGATCCTCGGCGAGACGCTCGAGAACGTTAAGGCCCTGCTCCGGGTGAGCCATCTCACGGCCGCGGAACATGATGGTGATCTTAACGCGTGCGCCCTTCTTGAGGAAACGCAGAACGTGGCCCTTCTTGGTCTCGTAGTCGCCAACGTCGATCTTGGGTCGGAACTTCATTTCCTTGACCTCGACCTTGGACTGGTTCTTACGAGCAGCCTTGGCCTTCATGGCCTGCTGGTACTTGAACTTACCGTAGTCCATGACCTTGCAGACCGGCGGCTCCGCGTTGGGAGCGATCTCGACCAGGTCGAGACCCTGATCGTCGGCGACGCGCTGGGCATCGCGGATGGCGAACAGGCCGAGCTGAGAGCCATCGACGCCAATCAAACGACACGAAGATGCAGTGATCTCGTCGTTGATGCGGGTGTCATCAGACTTAGCTATTTTCCCTACCTCCATTCATAAAAAAATAACCCGGCGCTTCTCAGCAACCAGGTCGTACACATAGACTTCCTCGATTTGAGGAAGGGAATCTAAGTTGTATGACCAGTCAGCTGCTCATTGGCGCCAAAAGGTGGGAACCCTCAGGTTCCTCTTTAGGGCATTGCGGGAACAACGCCTTGCGAATAATAACACGTACAGCGCGTTATCACATTACGTACACGAAAAAGGGACCTTGACCCCCTTGAACGCTCGCTTGCATGTATGGTGCTCGAGGCGAGACTCGAAGGGCCTTCGCTTCGCGAAGCCCCGGGCTTCGGGCGCGTGGCGCCCTCGCCACGCTCCGCTACAAACAGGCCACAGGCCTGTTTGCTTAACGCTTCGCGCGCTCACGCGAGTTCGGCACGAAAAAGGGGGCCACAACCCCCTTGAACGCTCACTTGCATGTATGGTGCCCGAGGCGAGACTCGAACTCGCACGTTGTTGCCAACGGTGGATTTTGAGTCCACTGCGTCTGCCAATTCCGCCACTCGGGCACGCAATGCGTGAGTTAGTTTATCACAGCTTTCTACCGATTAGTCCGAAAATGGAACTTCGAGCATTTCGATGAGTTCGACCGTGCGGAGCATCTCGCGCCGACGGCATCCGCGACCGTCGACCGAAGCCTCACCCATCTGGTTATCGTAAGGGTCCTCGCGCATGCCGTCGAAAGAGGGCTCAAACTCTGCCTGGAATCGATTGTTGGCCACCATACGCCACGGGTCGAGATTGCCAAAGTAGTGACGGCGGCGCCACTCCTCCCCCATCCTGCGAGCAGAAGATCCAAATGACACGTCGGCGTTGAGCCATCCGGTCTGCGGCGTATAGAACTCTGCCCAGTCGTGCGACCCCACCGAATCGGGCGCAACATACAGGCCGCTCTGCCAACGGGCAGGCACGCCCGCGATACGGCACATGGTGATAAACGTGAGCGCCATAACGCCGCAATCGCCGCGGAGCGAATGCGCGCAGTCATCGGCAATAGATCCCAAAAGCAAGTACGGCGGCTGATAGCGATAGTCGATGTACTGCGTCAGGTAATCATAGATAGCACGGGCGCGATCGAGCGGATCCTCGAGCCCGTCAATGACACGGGCTGTCAGCTGCTGTAGATACGGCGTGAATGCAATGTGCGGACGGTCCTCGGAGGTGTCCACGGGCAGTGGCGCGTCCATGCAAGGATGCACCGGAAGCGCACCCCCATAGACATCACGATAAGCGGCATCAATTTGATAGCGATAGGTCACCGAGAATGAGCGCTCACTCGAAGAAGACCACGAGGCGGTACGCGCCGAAGCATTCGCGGGGGCAACAGCACCCTCCGGCGTCATATCGAGAACCTCGATATGAGACTGTTGACGACAGGCGGCGGCAACGGGTAGCCACGCGCGAACGGTCTCCCCTTCCAGAGCGCCGGGGACAGACACGGACGCTTTAAGCGTAATGACGCGAGCCAATCCGTTTTGTGACTTCATCTCCTTGAGCATCTCGTTGCGCAGTGCTATTCCGTCCGTAGAATCGGGCCGCATGCCGGGAACCTCTTTGGGATATACGCGAAGCGAATCGAGGAAGTTGTCGAGAACGAACAGTTCGCCATCGATAAAGCGCCAGTCAATACGCTTACGATTAATCAGGTCATCAAACTGCTCTTCGGTAAACTCTGGCCACTCCTCGCGAATCATCGCAATGGCCTGGTCGCGCGACACCGAAAAATGAAGCGGCGTCTCGAGCATGCGATACCGCTCGGCACGAACACAAGCAGCCAGCGAAGGCTCGGGGTTCTGCTCCAAAAGGCGATCGCAGGCAGCAACAGCCTGCGTCAAATACCCGGCATCCTTAAGACGAAGAATCTCGGGCGGCAGTCCAACATCGAGATGACGAAAGTCATCACAGCAAACATCAGCAGAGCAACCAACTGGACCCTCGTCAATAACCTTCCCATCCGAAGGCAGCACATTAATAACAGCCATACCAAAACTCCAAGTCACTAGAACGCTTGAAGCCCATTGTAGCGAGATAAAAAGAAAGCCCCAACAAGGGAGCCATCAACACCGCTGAACGGTAGTCAAATAAATAATTCAGCCTCGTAACCCTGCGGCGTTAAACGAAGGAAGCCCCGTCCCCCGGAGCTGTTTTCTTGGCGCGACTTCTGGCAAAGCCAGGTGAGCGCAAAGAAAACAGTGTAGGGGGACGGGGCTTCCGGCGGGAAGTTTAGCGACGCTTACGCCTTGTTGACGGAGCCAAACTCCTCCATGAGCTCCTTGGTGCGGGCAACGATGTTGTCGCGACCAGGCTTGAGGAGCTTGCGGGGGTCAAAGCCCTTGCCCTGCTGATCCTTGCCAGCCTCGATGTACTCGCGAACGCCCTTGGCGAAGACGAGCTGCAGGTCGGTGTTGACGTTGATCTTGGAGATGCCCAGGGAAATGGCCTTCTTGATCTGATCCTCGGGGATGCCGGTGCCACCGTGCAGGACGAGGGGCAGATCGCCGGTCTGGGCCTTGATCTCGCCCAGACGCTCGAAGGAAAGGCCAGCCCAGTCGGCAGGGTACACGCCGTGGATGTTGCCGATACCGCAGGCGAGGAAGTCGACGCCCAGGTCAGCGATCTGCTTGCACTCAGCAGGATCAGCGAGCTCGCCGCTGGAGGTCACGCCGTCCTCGGTGCCGCCGATGCCACCGACCTCGGCCTCGATGGACATGCCCTTGGAGTGGGCAAGCTCAACGAGCTCCTTGGTGCGGTCGAGGTTAAGCTGGAAGGTCTCCTCGTGAGAGCCGTCATACATGATGGACGTGAAGCCGGCCTCGATGCACTTGAAGCAGTCCTCGTAAGAACCGTGATCGAGGTGAAGGGCGACGGGAACGGTAACGCCCGTGGCCTCGACGGCAGCCTTGACCATGTCGGCGCAGACCTTGAAACCGCCCATCCACTTAGCGGCACCAGCGGTGCACTGAAGGATCAGCGGAGACTTGGCCTCCTCGGCGGCCTGGAGAATAGCCAAGGTCCACTCGAGGTTGTTGGTGTTGAAGGCACCAAGACCGTACTTGCCGGCCTCGGCCTTCTTGAGCATGTCTGCTGCGTTGACGAGCATAAAAGAAACCTCCTGTAAGGTTGCTCCGATAACGCCTGAGATTTTACCACGGCGCACCCGAGCATAAACGTTCGTTTGTTCACGAATATCGTCCAAACAGACTTTTTTGACCGTTTGCCCTACGAAATCGACCCATTGGGGAAAAATAGCTTGACGTTTGGACGCTTCTCGTGCTTCAAAATCCGACTATTAAGCTAAATCTGCATGAAAGGGTTCTGCATGAGCTCGCGTGCCATGGCGGTCGAATCGCCATGACCGGTTAGGCAAACGGTATCGGGCGGGAGAAGCCGGGCGAGCTTGGAGAGCGAGCGCAGAATCGCCGCCTCGTCTCCTCCAGAAAGATCGGTGCGGCCGTGCCCACCCGGAAACAGGGTGTCGCCCACAAAGGCAATGTTCCCCTGCTCGGTGGCAGCAAACAAGACGATCCCGCCCGGCGTATGCCCTGGCGTCTCTATCACCTGCAGGCAGATATCGCCCACCTCGATAGCATCGCCCTCGGCGAGCAGGCGCGTCGGCTCCCCGGGGTCAGGCGTCTCAATGCCCCACATAGCTCGCTGTTCCTCGATATTCGCATGCGGCACCACCACATCCTTAGCACACAGCTCATACTGACAGCCCTCGCCAACGGTGGTTCGTACGCCGGCAACACCACCAACATGATCGGCATGGCCATGAGTGCATACGGCGCCAAGCACGCGTACGCCGGGATGCTCGGCTCGAATATGCTCCACCAAGCGCTCGCCTTCCCATGCGGGGTCGATAATCACGCACTCATTGTCCGAAATAACAGCATAGCTATTGGTCTGAATGGGACCGTTTACGAGTGTCTCGATCTCGACCGATCCCTTGGGAGTTAAATCCAAGGACACAGCACTCATGTCCCTCTCCTCTCTATAGAACTCGAGGCATCAAACGATGCCTCGAGTGTAGCGAATATCGATAATGTGACACGTTCGTCGCGACTAAACGCGGCGCTTAAGCTGGGCTCCACCCTCACCGGGCATCAGGCGGCGCGCGTCGTAGACCGAGTCAACGCTGCTGATGGAGGCCAGCAGCGGATCCAGACCACTCGCGTCCGAGATCTCGACCATAAAGCGCAGGGTTGCAATACCCTCGCGGTTGGTCGACGTGGCGGCAGAAAGGATATTGCCGCCCGCATCGCCAATGGCAATGGTGACATCCTTGAGAAGGCCCATGCGGTCCAGGCACTCGACCACGATCTCGACCTGGAAAAGCGTATCGGCAGCGCCATCCCACTCCACATCGATCATGCGCTCGGGATGCTCCATAAGACCCTTGACGTTGGGGCAGTTGGCGCGATGCACCGAAACGCCACGACCGCGCGTGATGAAGCCGACGATATCGTCGCCCGTCACCGGATTGCAGCAATGCGCCAGACGGACCAGCAGGCCGCTGTTGCTCTCGCCCTTGACGATAATGCCGTTACTTGCGCTCTTGCCACGCTTTTGCGGCTTGCGGTTGGAGCCGCGGGCGGGCTGCTTGACGACCTCGGCAATGGCTTCGGTCTTGGTGAGCTGCTCCGCGGGCTTGGGATCCAAAATCTGCTCGACCTTGTTGCCCACAGCACGTGGGGCGACTTTGCCCGCACCAACGGCTGCGAACAAGTCCTCGAGCTGCTTATAGTTAAACTGCTCCGCCACGGCGTTGAGCGCACGCGTTGATCGCGGCGTAGAGATGCCATATCCGCGCTTGCGCAGGTCCTTAGCCAGTATATCGCGGCCGGCAGCAGCGTCGTCGTCCTTGGTCGCGGCGGCAAAATAGCGGCGAATCTTTGACTTGGCGGAAGGTGTCTTAACGATCTTGAGCCAATCACGCGACGGCTTGGAGCTCTTGTTGGTCAGGATTTCAACGCGATCGCCCGTCTTGATCTCGTGCGTGAGCGGGGCCACCGCACCGTTGATCTTAGCGCCGACGCAGTGGTTTCCCACCTCGGTGTGAACGGCGTAGGCAAAGTCGAGCGGCGTGGAGCCGGCACGAAGCGCCATGACCTCGCCCTTGGGCGTAAAGACGAAGATCTCCTGATCGAAGAGGTCGACCTTCAGCGAATGCAGGTATTCCTTGGCGTCGGTAATCTCATCAGACGCAGCCCAATCGAGCGAATGTTTGAGCCAGTTAATCTGGTCGTCCAGACGCTGGGCATCATTGGTCTTAGACGCAGACGATCCGCCCGACTTCTTATAGAGCCAGTGGGCGGCAATGCCGTACTCGGCCTGCTCATGCATCTCGTAGGTTCGAATCTGAATCTCGAGCGGACGAGCCGTGGGGCCGATAACCGTCGTGTGGAGCGACTGGTAGTTATTGACCTTGGGCATGGCGATATAGTCTTTAAAGCGACCGGGCATGGGGTGCCATAGTGTGTGCACCGCGCCGAGCGTGGAGTAGCAATCGCGCACCGAATGCGTGATGACGCGCAGCGCCACCAGATCGTAGATCTCAGAGAACTCCTTGCCCTTGCGCTTCATCTTTTGATAGATGGACCAATAGTGCTTGGAGCGGCCATTAATCTGGAAACCCTCAAGGCCAATGCGGTTGAGCTCGTCGGTGAGCGTCTTGATGGTCTCGGCCAGATAGCGCTCGCGAACCTCGCGCGACTCAGCCACCATGCGCGCGATGCGCTGGTAGGCATCGGGCTCCAAGTAGAAGAAGGACAGGTCCTCGAGCTCCCACTTAATAGAGCTCATGCCCAGGCGGTCGGCCAAGGGCGCATACACGTCCATGGTCTCGCGGGCCTTAAACAGGCGACGGTCCTCGCGAAGGGCCGCTAGCGTACGCATATTATGCAGGCGGTCGGCAAGTTTGACGATGATAACGCGGATGTCCTTGGACATGGCGAGGAACATCTTGCGCAGCGTGAGGGCCTGCTTCTCGTCCATGCTGTCGACTTCGATGTTGGTGAGCTTGGTCACGCCGTCGACGAGCTCTGCCACGGTTTCGCCAAACAGACCCGAAACATCGGCGAGCGAGGTCTCGGTGTCCTCGACGGTATCGTGCAGCAACGCGGCGCACACCACGTCGCAGTCCATCTTGAGGTCTGCCAGAATGATAGCCACCTCGACAGGATGGTTGATGTACATCTCACCCGAGCGCCGCTTTTGGTTGCAATGCTTCTCGGCAGCAAAGCAGTAGGCCTGCTCCACCTTAGAAAAGTCGTCCTCATTCATATATTTGAGGCACAGGCGCTCCAGCTTGTCGTAGCTGTCCGCCATAATCTCGGGCGGCAGCTCATCGGCATACTTATAGTGCTCCATCTCCGAAAACGGCTGGAGGGTGGAATCATGGGCGGTACGGGCTGCGGCATCCATCGAGGTCCCCTTCCCCTAGGCCCGCGGTACGATCGGGCGGTTAACTTTGGCTAGCATATCAGAAGCGCACGAATCGAGCGCCCAACTCCGGAAAGCCGAGAACTCCATGCGCGAACGCAAGCCCTCCAAATAGCGAATTGACCTGCTCAATTGCACACGGCCGGGGTTTTCGGCCATCGCGATGCGACGGGTGTCGTCAAACCCCGAAACACGACAGAAGCCAAGCTCTTCGAAGATTCCCAGGCCACTTTCCACCGAGCGCTCGTCGACCGGCGTGCGAGCATCGATGGCAAGGCACATCTGCGCGATGTCGATATCGCTCGCGCTAAAGGAATCGTCCCCGGTCTTGCCGCGGTTGGAGCGCCACATGGTTTGCAGCGCGCGATAGAGCGTGACGAGCTCGTCGCGCTCAGGCGCATAGCAGTCGAGTAGGCGCTCGTTAATGCGGGCGTCGCGCGACGAATAGAGCAGGTGAATCACGGCGGGCTGTCCATCGCGACCGGCGCGGCCACTCATCTGGTTAAACTCAATCGCGCCAAACGGCATGTGATAGAGCACGACATGGCGAATATCGGGAAGGTTGACGCCCTCGCCAAAGGCAGAGGTCGAGACGATGCAGCTGAGACTTCCGTCTCTAAAGGCTTCCTCTACGCGATGGCGGTCGGTGCGCGTAAGGCCCGCGTTGTAAAAGGCGATATGCGACGCGCAGTCGGGAACGCGTTTGCGTAGCGTCTTGGCAAGCGCCACGGACTGATCACGCGAGTTGACGTAGATGACGGTCTTCTCCCCCGTCGCGACGATGGACACCAGGCGGTTTTCGCGGCTCGCAAGATCGCGGTCGTCCTCGAGCTGCAAGTTCTCGCGCACGGTCTCGTCGACCACCGTACGGGTAATCGGCAGCACGCGGGCAAGCTCCGCCACGACCGGAGCCGTCGCGGTGGCCGTCGCCGCCATAACGACCGGATCGCCCAGGGCCTTGAGGATATCGGGCATGTCGAGGTATGCGCTCCGGTCGCCGCCCTTGGCAAGACCGGCATGATGCGCCTCATCGATAACGACAAAGCCGATGCGGCCCGAACGCGCGAAGCGGTCACGGTGGATAGATAGGAACTCGGGCGTCGTGAGCACGATACCGGTGCGGCCCGAAGCTAGGCCGGCGAACACGTCATCGCGTGCGGCCTCCACGGTCTCGCCGGTCAGCACGCCAACGCCAATGCCAAGCGATGCCATCGTCGACGAGAGGTGATAGGCCTGGTCGGCAACAAGTGCACGCAGCGGATAGACAAAGATGCTCGCACGTCCGCGAAGCACCGCCTCACGCGCGGCATGCACATGGAAGATGAGCGACTTGCCGCGCCCCGTTCCCATAACGGCCAGAACACTTTGGTGATCGGCCAGGGCATCGAGCGCCTCGACCTGCGCGCGATGTGGCTGGTTCGAGCCGATAAAGCTATGGATAAGCGAGCGCGTGAGCTCGGTATAGGAAAGCTGGGCGAGCGTCTCGCGCTTGCGCGACTCCAAGCGCAGGCCGGAATCCGCCGGCTGCACGCCACGACGAAGCTCGCATGCCGGATCGTCGACGCTGGGCAGCGTGGTATCGCGGACCAGAACATCCTTGACCATGAGCTTGGGCTTCACACGACCCTGCCAATGCTCGGCAACGGCCTCGAACACCAAGTCGACAGCGCTATCGCAGTTGATGAGCTTATCGATTTGCGGCACGCGGAACATCTGTCTCTTATACACATCTGACGCTGCCGACGAAGCTAGAAGTGT